>NZ_VPBE01000030.1:0-22989 GCF_013418895.1 Acinetobacter sp. YH12116
TTCAAACCTGAAATAGCACCATATTTAGCCCACACCTCGCTACGAATACGACCAAGTAAAACAGCTTGTTTCTCAAGCTGTTTGTACTTTTGCACATTCAAGTTTTTACAATGGTGGATGCGTGTTAGTTTCAAAAAGTTATTCCTTACTATTCACTAATTCTTTAACTTTTTCTTTGTATTTTCTTAATCCGTAAAGTCGAGAGGAAAAACAATGAATAATCGCTAACAAGTCTTGTGTTACTTCTTCCGTTGGGGAAAGGGATTCTTGATTCATAATAATAACTTTACAACCATGTCTTTCAGCAAAAGATTCAAACCACTCAAAACCAAAACGCACCAAACGGTCTTTGTGAGCGATGACAAGCATTGAAACTTTACCCATTTCAATATCAAGAAAAAGCTGATTGAATTTCTTTCTTTTATAATTCAAACCACTTCCAACCTCTGACACCCAATCATCAACAGCATAGCCATTTACAGTACAAAAAGTTTCTAAAGCTGACACCTGATTAGCTAAATCGGGCTTTTGAGCAACACTAGATACCCTTGAATAAACAATTACTGATGATTTAGCTTCCGTTGCTTTTATACCGATATATTCAAGGTATTGATCGTGCGTGTAGTATCTGCGATTTTTAGGATTTCGACATGCAACCAAAATACCTTCGGCATCCCATCTTTGTAGAGTTTTGACCGACTTCCCAATCATTTCACCGAATTTAGCAGGAGAATACATTATTTAATCTCCGTTAGTTTCTTAAAGTCCTCCAATGTGTAGTTTTTAAATATTTTATCCTGATAGATGTATTCACCATTATGATCAACAGCGCATATAGGACATGAGTATTGTTCACTCTCATCTCCAAGATAGCCATATTTTACCAAAATGCTGTCGCACACTTCATAAAGCTCAAAATCTTCACGATGATCAACCCATTCACCAAAAATCATTTCACGAATATTGTCGCCATATTTTTTATATTTCTCAGGCACTTCCAATTTGTATTGCTCAGCTAATTCATCTAGTTTTTTAGCACAAGCATCTCCAAAAATCTCTCCAAGTTTTTCCGAGTATTCTTCACAGCCCATCCCATGACCTGAAATGTGAGTACATACCGACACACCTGTATTTGCATTAATAAATTCTGCATAGGTGGGGCATTTATCGGAGAGCGATTGATTTGTTTTTTCAGGGTGCGAAGAACAATCATAGCCTAAATCTACTATATCGGTTTCATAGAAATCATTCTTTGACCACTCACCATAGACCCATGATGCAAATTCCTTAATAAACCCATCTTTATTTTCAGGGGATACAAAATAAGCAAGGTCTTGCTCTACTTTCTTTAAGCTTTCAGTCAAGTATTTCATTGCAATTTTTTTTAAAATTTAATACCTAAATTGTATATGTTTGACTATATTTGTCAATATAATTATTTTCTATAAATCACTCTTGAATAAAATGCGGATCGGCCAGGTATAAATAGGCTTCGACCAGAAATTTATGCAACAAGCTGGCATGCAGTTTGGGAAAATAATTGATCAGCCGGGCAAAATCACGCAGTGCAATATCCCGGCTTAAAGCACTAAGCCATTTCAGTTTCTGGTTAAAGTTAAGTGCATCATAGACTTGCAGATGCGGAATATTGCAATCGCCGGGGCGATGTTCTTCCACCACTGTGGTCGGTTTTTGAATTTTGACTGGATGCAGCAGTGGAAAATGCGGCCAGTGCTACGGCATCAGGGTGCTGGCATTTAAAGTGTTTTGCAGATGATGTTTGGAGAGCAAATCGCCATAAAACGGCATACAGATGGCCTGTTTTAAATCGGCAAAAAATGGGACTGCTGGCTGCGTTTTAAACCCTGCTCCAGTATTGATAACCACAGTCGACGCAGTGAATCGGCAGTCTGGTGTTACTGATTCATCCCATGAATGCAAATAATATTCATTGTAGGGCCAGCATGTGAATAAGAATGGCTTTATTTAACAGTATAGATAAAAAAAGAGCGGCCGGGGCCGCTCTTTACTGCAAATCCTGATCAGATTTTTTTATGATAAAAACGGTAATAGCTGATATAGCAGGCTGCAATAAAGATTAAACAGCCAAAGAAACTGATGCGCATGGATGGATCAAACACCATACTCAAACAGGTAATCAGACAGAATACAAAGCCCAGAATTGGCACAATCGGGAACAATGGTGCGGCAAAGCCCAGCTCTTTCACGCTACGACCCTGTTTATACCATTCACGGCGGAAGTTGAAATGACTTAAGCAGATACTCATCCAGACCACCACCATGGTAAAGGCCGCAATACCGAGCAGGTTGGTAAAAATCAGCTCAGGTGCAAACTGCTCAGACAGCAAGCCTGGCATTGCGCCCAGCATGGTGACCATCACTGCCACATAAGGAATACCACGCGAGTTGACCTTGGAGAAAACCTGCGGCAACTGCTTCTGATACGACAATGACCACATCATCCGCGATGCTGCAAACAAACCTGAGTTGGCGGCAGACAGTAAGGCGGTAATGATCACGAAGCGGATAATATCTTCTGCGTATGGAATCCCGATGTGCTGGAACACGGTCACAAATGGACTGCTACTCACGCTCTCAGCGGCCAGACCGGCTTCCTGATGCGGCAATAACGCAGTCACCACCAGAATGGTTCCGACAAAGAAAATCAGCAGGCGGAAAATCGCGGTGTTGATGGCTTTTGGAACGTTTTTGGCCGGGTCTTTGGTTTCACCAGCGGCCACACCAATCAGTTCGGTGCCAGAGAAGGCAAAGTTGACAATCAGCATGGTGGTGAAAATCGGGAATAAACCTTCCGGGAACCAGCCCTGTGCGGTTAAATTGCTAAACAGCGGCGCAGATTCATAGCCCTGATAGCCGATCACGCCGAAAATGGCCAGCAGACCGAGCAGAATAAAGGCCACCACGGTCACGACTTTGACCAGTGCTAGCCAGAATTCCGATTCAGCAAACCAGCGGCTAGACACCATATTTAAGGTAAAGACAAATACCCCAAAAATAATGGTCCATAACCACATCGAGATGTGCGGGAACCACTCCTGCATCAGCAGGGCGGCTGCGGTAAATTCAGTCCCCAGGGTGACTGACCAGGTCAGCCAGTACAGCCAGGTGACGGTATAGCCTGTTCCGGGTCCAATATAACGTTTGGCATAAGCACCAAAAGAACCGGATTCAGGCATATGGACAGCCAGTTCGCCCAAACACAGCATAACCATGTAAGCGATCACGCCGCCCAGAAAATAAGCAAGAATGGCACCTACAGGCCCCGTTTGTGCAATGACTTCACCCGAACCTAAAAATAAACCGGTTCCGATTGCACCACCAAGTGAAATCATAACCAGATGTCGAGTACTCATAGCGCGTTTTAAAGGCGCAGAATTGCCCTGATGCGTAGCATCATTCGGAGAATGAGATGTCTGCATAAGAGTAGGAGAATAAAAGAATAGAGAAGCAGGCTATTGTAGAGAAAAACTACAAATCTGCAATCAATAATCAAAACAATTGGGTTAGAAGTAATCGTCTGGCGCGATTTAGATGGCGTCCCTACGGGGATTCGAACCCCGGTTACCGCCGTGAAAGGGCGATGTCCTAGGCCTCTAGACGATAGGGACGTTGCGAGGTGAGGGCTATATTAGGGATTTGCCCCAAAGATGTCAATTTGATGACGGGAATAATTCCACGATTTGGATTTATTTGTCTAAAAAGTATCTGTTTAGGCTGTTGGAAAATTTATCGTTTGATGATGGCCACCCGGTTTTTAATAAGCACTTCAATCTGCACTGGATTTTAACCAATGAGCATCTGCACGACTCATCGTACTGGAGATAAAAAAGACCACGTTTAGTGGTCTGGGGTTTGGTACTCAGGTGCTTGTGGTTGCGGCGCGGCCTGTTCAGCCGGTGCGGGCGCTTGCGGTGCTTTGCTATCACGCGACACAATGTACAGATAAAGTGCCGAAGGCAGCAAAATAATCAGGACCAGAAAAATCTTTTTTAACATTGTCTTATAAAAACAGCATGGGAAATTACTGCAATTATAGCGGATGCACAGGCCAAAAGCGCAAGCCTGTGCATGTTTCCACGTTAGAACTTAAAGGTCACATCGGCAATAAACTACCGGCCAATGTCGGGCTGGGCGCTGCCGCTGCTGTCAATAAAGCTGTTGGCACGGTTGGTGACATTGTTAATGGTCAGGCCGAAAATGGTTTGAGTATTTTTAAAAGATGGAATCCGGTAGCTGGCTTTCAAGTCCCAATAAAACTTGTTCTGGGTGGTGTAAGGCGTATAGGCATCATGCTGCACACCTTGTGCATCGGTATAGCCTTTGGCCTCACGCTTTAGGGCATCGACTTTACCCTGATAACTCAGGAAATGACTGAGCGTTAGCGGCAGGCGCTCAAACTGCATCTCCCAGTTCAGGCGCACGGTCCACGGCACATGAAATTCATGGGCAGGGCGATCCTCGGCATCAATCAGTTGCCCCTTATAATAGACTTGCGGGGTGGCGGTCAGAATATCGGTACTGTCGTAATGATCAAAATTGCGCGTGGTTTCGGTATAGTCTGCATTCAGGGCCAGACGATGCTGTGCACCTAAAAATGCCAGTGGCGCCAGGTTGCGGATGGAAAGTGAATAAATATCGGATGCAGAGCGACCGCGATTGTCATAGCTATAACTCAGATCTTCCAGATTCATTTTAGTTTTACGTAACTGGTCCTGATTGTCACGGTTGACCCATTTCAGGCTGAGTGCGGTATTGTTCAGTTTGGAACTCAGGCCGAGTACGGTTTCATCGCTATACGGGGTTTGTAGCTTGGAGCGATAGGTGAAACTGGTCTTTCCTGCGGTTTTGGGTGTCCAGCCTTGTTCCAGCTGCGCGCGTGTATATTTTTGCTCAAACTGGTCAATCCGGTCATTCAGTTCATTCACAAACGCATTTAGCCCGTAATAGCGGTTCCAGCCACCCAACAGGGTTAAGCGCTCATTACCAAAAGGACGGATTTCTAGTGCGGTTCTGGGGGCAACATTGTTCTGTTTATGGATGGAATCATAGTCACTCCGGAAGCCCAAGGTTGCGCTCAGATACTGATTCCAGTGAATCTGGTCTTCAATAAAGGCATGCCAGCGATCCTGACGGATATCCAGTTGACCGGCATAATAGCTGGTTTTGCTGCTTAAATACTGGCCTTGATATTTACCATCCAGACTTGGCGCAGTATCACAGGCATCATATAGAGTGCCATTATCAGACTGGCAGTCGGCACCGTTTAAATTTAAAGGCGTAGCATATACGTGGGCAGTTTCAGGACGTTGCCAGTAGGCTTTATAATGGCCATAGCCGGCCCCGATTTTAAACTGATGCCGCAAAGATGCGGTTTCAATCGGCTCAAACTGGGCTTTAATGGTGTATTCCAGCCGGCTTTCTTGCTGCTTTAAGCCGCCCATATGACCTTCAAAGCTATATTTGTCCTTGCCCCAGTTTTTGCTGCTCGAGTTGAGCCAGCTATAGTGATTCTGGGCAGCCTGACGTCCCGCTTGCTGGCGTTGATAGTTCAGCTGCTGGGTCAGCAAGACACTGTCGAGCTGGTTGTTCAGATTAAAATACAGGTTCTGGCTGTTCGAGTGCTGGGTCGATTCAGAATCACAGATATTGGATTTAAAATACAGTCCATCATTTTCCAAAAAGCTCGCACCCAGCTTAAACGAAGTACGTTCAGAGGGATCATAAAATAATTCCACACCGGCATTGCGGGCCTGACGCTGCTGTTCAAATTGCCCTGATTCGGCAAAATCTGTTTTTAAGGGAATGGCTGAATGCCGGTATGAAGCAAAGGCATTAAAACCCCATTGCTCACTGAGCCGACCATAACTGTTCAGGCTAATGCCCTGTTTGGTGAAGTAGGGCTGTGCCGACTCATCGCTCGAATCTTCAAAAGCATCCCGGCTGTCCTGAGAGGGGAAATTGACTTTTGACCAGGCATCTGAGGTGTAGTCATAACTGAGCGAACCGTGAATTTTACCAATTTCAGTTTGCGGAGCGCAGGTTTCGGCAGAAACCACGCCGCCGGTAAATTCTCCATATTCCGCCCCGATATTACTGTCTAACACGGTCAGTTTACACAGTAGGTCGGTATTGATGGCAGCGGCCTGTGAATTGCCCATCAGCTGGTTAGGATGATTGGATTGCTGTGCCCCCACCGGATTAATCGTATTGTTGATGGCGAGGCCATTGATCAGAATCTTGTTATCGTAAGCCAATCCGCCATTAATACTGATATCGGCCGCGTTCAGTTCACCTTGCTGCAAGCTGCTGCGAAAGCGGTGACCGAGCTGCACGTTCGGATTCACCTTTAAAAATTCGGTGATGTTCTTGCTGCTATTCGGGCTTTTCTTTAAATCTTCCTGTTTATAGACTGTTTTTCCCAGCGCATTTTCCTCTTTGGCCTCGACCACAATGGTCGACAGTTTGAGCGAGGGAGAGAGGGTGGTAGGTTCTGATTCTTGAATCTGTTCAGCAAAACTAAGGGAGCTGAAGCTGCTTAAAATGGCCACAGACAAGCTGGAATAGGCAAAACGCATGAGATGTGTTTTTTGTAAAAGATAATGCAAGCGATTATCATTAACTTGATGGACTTAATCAATAGAAATGAGAATTATTTGCAATAACAGCTTAAATAAACAACAGTGCTGTGCAAAGAAGAATGAATAACAAACAGGAGGGGGAGAGAAATGAGATGGCGTCCCTACGGGGATTCGAACCCCGGTTACCGCCGTGAAAGGGCGATGTCCTAGGCCTCTAGACGATAGGGACGTTTAGAAGATGGCGGTATCTTATTGATCCGCCACCAAGGTGTCAAGTAGATGCGGGGTGAGTTTGTTTAAAATATAACAGAACAGTTCCGCGGTCTTTTGTGTGTCGTACAGGGCAGAGTGCGCTTCTTTGCCATCAAATTCAATGCCGGCCTGAATACAGGATTTGGCCAGTACTGTTTGACCGAACATCACCGCGCTTAAGGTTACGGTATCGAGTACGGAAAAGCTGTGAAACGGATTCTGGTTTTTGGTACTGGTACGGGCAATGGCCGCCTGTAAAAAGCCCAGATCAAAATGCGCATTGTGGCCGACCAGCACTGCATGAGTACAGTTCTGCTGGCGACGCACTTCATTCACGGATTTAAAAATACGTTTCAGCGCCGTTTTTTCATCTTCAGCCATGGCCATACGCATCGGGTTGAACGGATCAATCCCGATAAAGTCGAGTGAACGACGGTCCAGATTGGCCCCTTCAAACGGATTAATATGCGCATGATAGGCCTGACCCGGAACAAAATGGCCTTCCGCATTAAACACAATCGGAATGGCGGCTATTTCAAGTAAGGCATCGGTTTGCGAATTAAAACCTGCTGTTTCGACATCGACCACAACAGGTAAGAATCCACGGAAACGCTGACCAATTAAAGGTAGAGTTTCGTCTGTCACACTTTTCTCCATTGGATGGTTTGACCGGCATATAGCGGAACAATCTGTTCACCATCCAAATAGTCTAAACTTGCAGGAATCACTTGGTCTTCTTTAACCAGGGTAATCGTACCAGTATTACGCGGCAAACCATAGAAGTCTGCGCCAAAGTGGCTGGCAAAACCTTCTAGGCGGTCCAGTTTACCGACCTGGTCAAAGGCTTGCGCATACAGCTCAATGGCGGTTGGTGCGCTATAGCAGCCGGCACAGCCACAGGCATTTTCTTTGGCATTTTTAGAATGCGGCGCACTGTCGGTTCCGAGGAAGAATTTCGGGTTGCCACTGGTCGCCACTTCCAGCAAAGTCTGCTGATGGGTTTGACGTTTTAAAATAGGCAGGCAGTAGAAGTGCGGTTTAACTCCACCAACCAGCATGTCATTGCGGTTAAACAGCAAATGCTGCGGAGTAATGGTAGCCGCTACGTTACGGTCCTGCTCCAGGACAAAGTGTGCTGCTTCGCTGGTGGTGATGTGTTCTAGCACCAGTTTCAGTTTCGGGAACTGTTTTAATAAAGGTGCCAATACTTCATCGAGGAAGCGTTTTTCACGGTCAAAAATATCGACATGCTGATGGGTCACTTCGCCGTGTAACAGCAGCGGTACCTGATGTTCTTCTAACTGTTCAATCACCGCATAGACTTTACGGATGTCGCTGACCCCATTGTCCGAGTTGGTGGTTGCACCGGCCGGATACAGCTTGATGGCATTGACATGCTCGGAGTCTTTAATTTTTTTCACTTCGGCTGGCGAAGTCTGATCGGTGAAATACAGTACCATGCGCGGATCAAACGCCACGCCTTCTGGCACATGCGCCATAATGCGTTCACGATAGCTGATCGCTTCTTCCACGGTTTTTACAGGCGGGACAAGATTCGGCATACAGATCGCACGTGCAAACTGTTTGGCAAGATCTGGAACTGTACGTTTTAATGCTAAACCGTCACGTAAGTGAGCATGCCAGTCATCTGGCTGTAAAAGAGTAATCGTATTCAAGGTGATGCCGATCGAAAAATAAATGGAATGATAATCTATAAACCTGACAATGATAACGTCAAATCTAGACAAAAGATGCCTTATATTGAATTAATTTTTATCATTTTGTGTTATTTTTAAGCGACTATAAAAATTATATTTTATGTCAATGGAATACAAATATAAGCTTGTCCAATTGCAATACGACAAGGAAAAAATAGAGGTACTGATTGCCCGGCAACGACGCAGCGCGGGTCAGGTGTTTCCGAAACAGCTGGAACAGGAATTCTGGCAGCAGTATTTGGAGCGGGCCCGGCATAATATTAACCAGTATTTCTGGTCGGGGGTGCTGGTCTATTTTATTCTGACCATGCTGGTCATTCCCGGGGATTACTGGATTATCCAGCCGCAACATTTCTGGCATGATTTTATCCGCTGTCTGCTCGGGCTACTCAATGGTGGCCTGTGTCTGCTGACGCTGTTTTTCTTTGCACATTATAAAATTCTGCGGCGCTATTTTGCCTATGCCGCCATGGCGCTGGTGTTCTGGGCCATCTTGTCGATGACCTGGCTCACCATGACCGTGTATACCGAAGCGCTGAAATATCAGGCCATGATGATCATCTGTATCATTTATATCATGGGCTATGTGCTGACCGGGGTAAAACCGTTTCATATGCTGCTGACTGGGTTAATGGCGGCAGTGATGACCATGGTCATGCTATTTACCTTTTACATTCCAATTGATGTGATGGTGATGGCGCGGGTGCTCATCGGCAGCGTAGTGATGGGTTTTTTAATGAGTAAAATGTTGTGTACCCGGGAACGGATGATCTTTCTGGTGATGCAGCAGGCCAAGCTCGGCGAGAAAATTAACCGGATTAACAGTGAAGAACTGCTGCATTTAAGCCAGCATGATGCATTGACCAAAGTGTCGAACCGGCGCAACTTTGATGAAATGCTGAACAGCTATTATGAGCAGGCGCGGCATGATGAACGGCCCTTGTCCTTGCTATTTATTGATGTCGATTTCTTTAAGCTGTTTAATGATTTTTATGGCCATCAAAAAGGCGATGAAGTCATTTCATCGGTGGCTAAATCGATTAAAGATGCGATCCGGCATATGGATTTTGTGGCACGTTATGGCGGCGAAGAATTTGTGGTGTTGCTGCCTGAAACCGATGCGCATGGTGCTTATGCGGTGGCGTCAAATATTTTTAGGGCAATTGAACGGCTGGCCATTCCGCATGAAAAATCCAGTGTATCCGATATTATTACCATCAGCCTGGGTTTTACCGTGTATAAAGGCGAGCTCGAGATTTCCAAGGATGATCTGATTAGCCGTGCCGACCAGGCGCTGTACCGGGCGAAAAAACTCGGCCGGAACCAGATTTATTATCAGACCGCGCAGGTCAGCGATATTCTGCAAGGTTTAGAATAAATCCCAAACAGCAAGTACAAAAAAACCGCCCCGAAGGCGGTTTTTTCATAGAGACAACTTATTTCTTGTCTTTTAATTGTGGAACAGCAGAACCTGTACCCACGGCCAGTAAACCGGCACCGGTATAAATGCCAAGTTTTTGACGGGTATCGGTAATGTCCAGGTTACGCATGGTTAACTGACCAATACGGTCCATTGGCGTGAACATTGAATCACCTTTTTCCATGGTCAAACGCTCAGCTTCATAGGTGAGGTTTTCAGATTCAGTATTCATGATGGTGTAGTCATTACCACGACGCAGTTCTAAAGTCACCGTACCAGTAATGGCTTTCGCAACCCAACGCTGTGCAGTTTCACGCAGCATCAGTGCTTGAGAATCGAACCAGCGGCCTTGATACAGTAAACGGCCTAAACGTAAACCGTTAATACGGTATTGTTCGATGGTGTCTTCGTTATGAATACCTGTCACTAAACGCTCGTAAGCGATGTGCAGCAGCGCCATACCCGGAGCCTCGTAAATACCACGAGATTTCGCTTCAATGATACGGTTTTCGATCTGATCCGACATCCCCAGACCGTGACGGCCACCAATGCGGTTGGCTTCCAGAATGAACTCTACCGGATCTTCGATACGACGGCCATTCAGTGCAACCGGGAAACCTTCTTCAAAGGTAATTGAAACTTCTTCAGGTGCAATTTCAACGTCATCTTTCCAGAACGCAACGCCCATGATTGGCTCAACAATCTTGATACCGGCATTCAGGTATTCCAGATCTTTGGCTTCGTGCGTTGCACCCAGCATGTTCGAGTCAGTCGAGTAGGCTTTTTCTTTTGACATTTTATAGTCGAAGCCGTTGTCGATCAGGAACTGTGACATTTCTGCACGGCCGCCTAGCTCATCAATAAAGGTCTGGTCTAACCACGGCTTGTAAATTTTGAGCGCCGGGTTGGTCAGTAAGCCGTAACGGTAGAAACGCTCGATGTCGTTACCTTTATAGGTTGAACCATCACCCCAGATGTTCACGTCATCTTCTTTCATGGCAGTAACCAGCATGGTCCCGGTAACTGCACGGCCTAGTGGTGTGGTGTTGAAGTAAGGCACACCACCTGTTGAAATGTGGAACGCGCCACACTGAATTGCAGCAATACCTTCAAGTGCAAGCTGTAAACGGCAGTCGATTAAGCGTGCTTTTACTGCGCCATAGGCTTCCGCTTTCTTCGGAATAGCATCGTAATCATCTTCATCTGGCTGACCCAAGTTTGCTGTGTAGGCATAAGGTTCAGCGCCTTTTTGTTTCATCCACAATAAAGCAGCAGAAGTATCTAGACCACCAGAGAAGGCGATACCCACTTTTTTGCCTACTGGTACGCTTTGCAAGATCGTTGCATTATCAGTCATTGCGAGTCCTAACTTATGAATATAGGCAACCAAAATGGTGGCCAAGGAGAATTCGAAAATGGCGCTATTGTAGCACTTTTCCGAAACGATGTTTTCTGAAAAATTTGCTTTCTGAAAAAAGTTAGACTTTTTTCATCGGTTTCAGTTTATTTTCGGCCACAGCAGCCCATTCCTGGCTTGAGTATGATAGAACAATTTATATCCACAGAGAGGAAATGCCGATGCAGCCCAATGTCACACCGCCCCCATTGATCTCCAACAATAACCGCAATGAAACCCTGGCGCTGGTTCATGGTATTTATGCCGGTTTACTCAGTTTTAGTGCGGTGGTGTTCCTGTATCTGGAATATCAGCAGCGCAGTATTGCCACAGTCAATTTAGTGATTGTGATAGCCTTGATGCTGCTGTTGATTTATCTGAATATCAGCGCCTGTTTAAAAGTGAAACGGGGCAATGGTGAAGGACGCACACTGTCGCGTATTTTGGCCGTGCTGATGTTATTAAGTTTTCCAATTGGCACGGTGCTCGGCGCAATTGCGCTATGGAAAAGCAGCAGCAAGCAGTGGCAGAACTGACATTGGCAGTTTGTCATGATAATTTTTTGAAAATGCCATAAACAAATAATAAAAAATCGCTACAGTATTATGCAACAAGTTGCAAAGCCAGCGTACAGGAATACATGATGACAACAAGCTATGCACATCTGCTCAGTCCATTACATTTAGGTTTTACTACCCTGAAAAACCGGGTGGTGATGGGGTCCATGCATACCGGTCTGGAAGACCGTTTTTATAATTATCCGAAACTGGCGGCCTATTTTGGTGAGCGTGCCAAAGGCGGCGTTGGCCTGATTATTACGGGCGGGATTTCCCCGAACCGTCAGGGCTGGTTATTACCGGCCGGCGGCACCATGAATACCTTGGGGGATATTGCACCGCATCGACTGGTGACACATGCGGTACATAAGCATGGCGCCAAAATCCTGTTGCAGATTCTGCATGCCGGCCGTTATGGCTATCAGCCTTTTGTGGTGTCGGCTAGCCCGATTAAATCGCCAATTTCACCATTTAAACCGCGCCAACTCAGCGATAAACAGATTTTAAACACCATTCAGGACTATGTGAAAACCGCCAGTCTGGCCAAAAAAGCCGGTTATGATGGCGTGGAAATCATGGGTTCTGAAGGCTATTTGCTAAACCAGTTTTTAAGCCGTCATGTCAATCAGCGCAATGACCGTTGGGGTGGCCCGATTGAAAACCGAATGCGCTTTGCTGTGGAAATTGTCAAAGCCATTCGTGCAGAAATTGGCGATAAGTTTATTATCTGTTTCCGTCTGTCGATGCTGGATCTGGTACATGATGGCAACACTATGGATGAAGTCATCACGGTAGCCAAAGCTTTGGAACAGGCCGGTGTGACTTTACTGAATACCGGTATTGGCTGGCATGAAGCGCGTATTCCGACCATTGTGACTTCGGTGCCGCGCGCGGCATTTGTCGATTACACCGCAGCCGTGAAACAGCAAGTGTCGATTCCGGTGATTGCTTCTAACCGGATTAATATGCCAGATACGGCCGAAGAAATTCTGGCAGCGGGCAAAGCCGACATGATTCAGATGGCGCGTCCTTTACTGGCCGATGCTTTCTGGGTCAATAAAACCGCCACCAACCGGGTCGATGAAATCAATACCTGTATTGCCTGTAATCAGGCCTGTCTGGATCATACCTTTAAAAACCAGCGCGCCACCTGTCTGGTCAATCCGCGTGCTGCTTATGAAACCGAACTGGTCTATGTCAAAACCAAACAGCCAAAACGGATTGCCGTGGTGGGCGGTGGAGTCGCTGGTATGTCTGCTGCAACGGTGGCTGCAGGCCGTGGTCATCAGGTGACATTATTTGAAGCCAATGCCGATGTCGGCGGGCAGTTTAATCTGGCCAAAGTGATTCCGGGCAAAGAAGAATTCCACGAAACCATCCGCTATTTTAAGGTGCAGCTGGAAAAAACTGGCGTAGATGTACGTCTGAATACCAAAGTTAACCGCGAGCAGCTGGAACGTGAAGGCTTTGATGAGGTGATTGTTGCCACTGGTGTGGTGCCACGTACACTCAATATTCCGGGCAGCGATTTACCGCAAGTTCTGTCTTATGCCGAAGTACTCAATGGCGCGCCTGTCGGTCATAAAGTGGCGGTAATTGGCGCCGGCGGCATTGGCTTTGATGTGTCCGAGTTTTTATTAAAACCGGAGCAGCAGCCACAGCCGCAACCTGTGGAGGAATGGAAACGCGAGTGGGGTGTCGATTTAAATCCACACTATATGTCTGAAGGTGGTATGCAGGCACCGGAAATTCATCCCCCTGTGCGTGAAATTTATTTGTTGCAGCGTAAAACCACGCCATTGGGTGCCGGCTTAGGTAAAACCACCGGCTGGGTGCATCGTGCACAACTGAAAAAGCACGGCGTACGCATGTTGCGTGGGGTGCAATATAAAGCCATTGGTGATGAAGGCTTGTGGGTAGAAATGGATGGCCATGACCAGTTATTGCGGGTCGATACCGTGGTGGTCTGTGCCGGGCAGGAATCGGTCAAAGAGATTATGCCGGAAAATGGCCAGCAGACCTTGGCGCAGTATCACATTATTGGCGGGGCAAAACTGGCGGCGGAACTGGATGCCAAGCGCGCCATTCGCGAAGGTGCTGAATTGGCCGCCAAACTTTAAACATTTGATGAAACAATATTCATTTGAGTCACTTGAATGTAATTTTTACTTGTCAGATGGAAAAAAGCTTCGTATTATGGCGCACATGGAAGCGTGGCAGAGCGGTTTAATGCACCGGTCTTGAAAACCGACGAGGGTGTGAGTCCTCCGTGAGTTCGAATCTCACCGCTTCCGCCAAATTCAAAAAGCCCTGACAATGTCAGGGCTTTTTTTATGCATATTGATTCTGGTTGGATTAATCAATATCTTCGTTTGCGGTATTTCGGCAGATAAATTTCCAGATGTTGAGCACGTCAAACATTATTAAACTATAGACTGCCCAGTGACATAACCACCATTCATCCCCCGCGTTGCATCCTTTACACTCAAAAGAAGAAAGACAACACAGGGCGGTATGATGAAATTCGATCCTCAATTGCTGCAGCAGAAAT
Organism: Acinetobacter sp. YH12116; assembly: GCF_013418895.1. Taxonomy (NCBI): domain Bacteria; kingdom Pseudomonadati; phylum Pseudomonadota; class Gammaproteobacteria; order Moraxellales; family Moraxellaceae; genus Acinetobacter; species Acinetobacter sp. YH12116. Next base: position 14,515 of record NZ_VPBE01000030.1, read on the forward strand.
ATGAACAATGGCGTAACTTGATGGAGCAGCTGGAGCAGACCCAGCAGCAATTACAGCAAGCAGAGCAGCTCTGGTCACAGTTGCAGGAATATTATCAGAGTGAACAGTGGCTGCAGGATGTAGAGCAGGATCTAAAAATTAAGTGTGGCGAAGGGCATTATTCTATTTTGGGTCAAGATACCTTGTGGAACGGCCTGGATGAGCGTAAACAGCTGGCTTTGCAACTGATGCGACTCAGTTTAAAAATACTGGAAAGCTAATTTTATTTTTAAAGCCGCCCTATCAAGGGATTTACGTAGTGTATCCAAATAGTCTATTGTCATTAAAAGCAAAAAACGTTGCAAACTGACTCCTGAGCTAAAGCTTTACAATCAAGAAATTAATAAAAGAAGAATTGGCATTGAGCATGTATTTGGTAGTTTAAAAACCTTCAAAATCCTTACCGAGCGATATCGCAACCGAGGTAAAAGACTTGGTTTGAGATTCAATTTAATTGCGGGAATCTATAATATGGAACTGAGTAAAAAATGACTTATGAAAGAATTCTAATATATTAGTCATAATTTAGCTGCAATTTGTTTAATGGCAATATATTAATTAAAAAATCTATTTGATAGAAAATGATTTGAAAGAAAAATAGAATAGAGTTGAGTATTTGGATAATTATATACATGATCATTAAATAAATCATGATTTAAATAGAATGTTATATCAATGATAACCAGTAACGCTGATCAATCAATGCCTTGAACAATTCAAACTAAGGGATTATTCCATTTGGCTAGATGTGATGAAATCATTTGAATCTATTGGGAAAGTCTTAGAAGATAAGGTAAAGAAGAGCTTAAAAATGGTTGACACATTTGGGGGAATTGGAAAGAATTATGAAATCCATCAAACTTTTACAGCCATCGCATACTTTTATGGAATTTACGGGCTTAAATACCGGGGATGTCTTGAATCATTTATCTACTCATTTTGTCACGTATGAACAAGTGTAAAGTGTTTGCAAAACAGATTGGTGGAGATGCTGCAAAGATTCTTTTCACCGCATTGTGTTTGAGTTCCCTTGCCCAGGCCGCAGAGCTGCAAACGATTTTAAAAACGGCTTTACAGCAAGATCCGCTAATCATTGAGGCACAAGCCAATGAGCAGGCCGCTATCAGTAAAGTCAAAGAATCGCAGGCCTTGCATTATCCTGTTCTGGCTGTCACGGCCAATCAGATCCTTGGTCAATCTCATGAAAACCGTGCTGATTACACCAGTGAAGATTTGACTCCGGGATTGCGAGGAACTTTAAACCTGTACTCGTTTGGCGCAATTCGTGCCCAGATCGAGCGAGATAAACATAAATCTGTTTACTATCAGCAAAAAACGGGTGAAACAGCAGAAGAACTGGGTTACACCATTGGCAGTGAATATATTAAAGCCTTGCGTGCCCAGGAATCTTTAGCGGTACAAAACCGCAGTTTGGAGCGCCATAATAAATTTACCCGCGATATTGGCATTATTGTGCAATATGACCAGGGACGCCGTTCCGAACTTATTCAAGCCAAAGCACGACAAATGCAGGTCGAGCATATGATTAGTGGTTTGCAGCGTGAGCTTGGTTTTGCTTTAAGCAATTTAAAAAAATATACCCCGAATATTAATCCCGAAGGTTTAAGTGATCCTTTTGCCCATTTTAGTGTGACAGATGTGGTGGAGCGTTATAGCCTGAGCGATAGCAGTCAACATCCTTCATTTCAGGCACAACAAGCGGAATTAGACAGTCTTCGCTCAGAACATAAATATCGTCAAACTAAACGCTACCCAAGTATTAATCTGGAAGGTAATGTCACCACTGAAGACCGAGAGATCTATTTGAGTATGGCTTGGGATGTGTTTAATCAGGGCGCCAAATATTCAGTAGAGCAGGGTGGGCAGTCGATTGTGGCTGCACAGGCACGATTAGGACAAATTCAACGTGATATTGAAGAGCGTGCCCGCACTGCAGAAATTGATATGTTTCAAAGCAAGCAAAAAATGGACATTAGCCGGCAACAAATTGCAGCATCACGTGATGTAGTCGTGGCCAATGAAAAACAATTTAAGATTGCACGTAAAACCTTGGTTGATGTTTTAAATGCTTATAATGAACTGTCGGCGGTAGAAATGGCCTATGTGACGGCACAAAATGATTTCCGTATGGCTGCTTTGGCGTATTTACGTGCGCAAGGCAAAATTTCAAGCTGGACGATGGCTGCACCTCATTCAAACTGGAAGGCACAGCCTTAATTTTAATCCCACTCTTGTGACAGCAGAAGGGTTGTTAAAACGATCATGAAATCCATCATTGAACATATTGCCTTGGTTACTCAGCTTTTGGGAACGCCTATTTCTGTAGCGACCTTAATGGCACAGGTGACCCATGATCAGAACCTGCAGGTGAATTATCATTCGCTGAGTGAGGTTTTAAAAACCCATGGTTTTGACAACACTTTGGCGCAACGCAGTTTGCAGGATATTCCATCTTTAGCAATGCCTGTAGTGATTGTATTACACGATGAAAATGCAGCTGTCATTACCAAAATTGAAGGGGTGGGTGATGAGCGGGTGTATCAAATTCAGCAGACTGATGGCTTAAAACAACAGCTGACACAAGCCCAACTAAGTGAATTGTATTTGGGATATTGCTGGTTTATTAAGCCCAAATTGGCCAGTGATTTGCGTTCAGAGCTACCTGAATATCACATGCCGAAAGCCTGGTTCTGGAAAGTCATCTGGCGTTTCCGTTTCTATTATTATCAGGTGATTTTAGCAACTTTTATTATCAACTTTTTGGCCTTGGTCAGTTCATTGTATGTGATGAATGTCTATGACCGTGTGATTCCGAATAAATCCTATGAAACGTTATGGGTACTCAGTATTGGGGTAGTTTTAGCCATTCTGTTTGAGTTTGTGGCTAAAATGATTCGTGGGCATTTAACCGATATTGCCGGTAAAAAAGCCGACCTGATCATTAGTTCTGCTATTTTTAGACGGGTGATGAGTCTGGATTTATCGGAAAAGCCTGCGTCATCGGGGGCCTATGCCAATAACTTGCGTGAATTTGAGTCGGTACGTGATTTTATGACCAGCGCCAGTTTATTGGTGTTGGTGGATTTACCGTTCTTATTGCTGTTCATTACGGTCATTTGGCTCATCGCTGGTAAGTTGGCTTTGGTGCCATTAATTCTGATTCCTATTGTGATGCTGGTTGGTTTTTTAGCCCAAGGTCCATTGGCACGTTTTATTAATGAATCAATGCGTGAAGGTGCACAGCGTCAAGGTCTAGCAGTTGAAGCAATTGAAGGGATTGAAACCTTAAAAACCAATAATGCCGCCAGCTGGGCACAAGAAAAGTGGGATTTTTATACCGCCCGTAGTGCAGCATCCAGTATTAAAACCCGTGATTTAAGCAACTTTGTGGTGAATTTCTCTGTCGGGGTTCAACAATTGAATACGGTACTGCTAGTGATTGTCGGTACCTATTTAATTCATAGTCCAGATGCTAATTCTAAAATCACCATGGGTGCCTTGATTGCTGCAGTAATCCTCTCAGGGCGTGCACTGGCACCACTGGCACAAATTGCCAATCTGGCCATTCGCTTCCAGCAAGCCAAAGTCGGCATGCAAGGTTTGCAAAGTATTATTGACCGTAAAATTGAGCGTGACCCAGAACGTGAATACATTAGTCTGGAGCATGTGGCCGGTGAGTTAAATCTGCAACAGGTGAGCTTTAAATATCAGGATGATACGCCAGAGGTGGTCAAAGGCGTGCAATTGCAGCTGAAACCGGGTGAGAAAGTCGGGGTTTTGGGCAAAATTGGCAGTGGTAAAACCACCTTGCTTAAACTGGCCAGTGGTTTGTTTGAGCCGAGTCAGGGCAATATCACTTTGGATGGGGTGGATTTACGCCAACTTGATCCGAATTTTGTGCGTAATCAAATTGCCATGCTGGGACAATCTCCACGGTTGTTTTTAGGCAGTTTACGTGAAAATTTAGATTTGGCACGTCAAGATGGCTTTACAGGCAATCAGGATTTACTCAATGCACTGAAACGCTTTGGTTTAGAGCAGGTGATCCAAAACCATCCTAAAGGTCTGGATATGCCATTGGGTGAAGATGGGCAAGGCTTATCCGGCGGACAAAAACAAATTATTGCGCTGGCCCGTTTAACTTTACGCCATCCTAAAGTGGTGCTGTTAGATGAACCAACCACAGGATTGGATCAGGGCACCGAGCAGAAAGCCCTGAAAGCATTAGGGCAATGGTGTAAAGACAAAACCCTGTTGGTGGTGACACATCGTATGCAGGTGCTGAGTATTGTAGATCGGATTGTGGTGGTGGATCAGGGCAAAATTGTGATGGATGGTCCTCGTGATGCTGTGCTGAAAAAGCTGGCGCACAACGAACAAAAAGCGCGTATGACTGCACCACGCGTGATTCGACCTGCAGGGGCGAGCAGTTCAGCTCAAGTGAGCCAGGCAGTGACCCCAAATTCCGATACTGTAGCCACCTCTGAAAATGGTTAAGCCAACAGTGTGAAGCAAAATACCCCTGTGACATCGCCTGCAATAATTGAGAAAGATGTATGAAAGATAAACAAGCTCCGTCATCTGAGCAGATACATTCCAAAGACCTGAAGCTGGTTAATGATCTGAATGCAGCTTTGCAAAAAGAAAAGCATACAGGGCTGTTTTGGGTGATTGGTTTGCTGTTCGTGTTTTTAGTGGTCTTTGTGATTTGGGCCTATAACAGCACGGTCGAAGAAGTCACGCGTGGACAAGGCAGTGTAATTCCGACTAGCCGTGAACAGATTGTACAAAGTCTTGATCCTGGCACCATTAAAGAGATGCGGGTGCGTGAAGGGGATGTAGTTGAAAAAGGGCAAATTTTATTAACCTTGGACGATACAAGAAGTGCCGCGGTATTACGTGAAAGTGAAGCCAAGGTTGCTAACCTAAAAGCCATGGCGGCACGTTTACGTGCGGAATCTTATGGTACTGCGATACAGTTTCCCGCAGGGATTAGTTTAGACTTACAGCGCCGTGAGCGTGCTGCCTATGAAGCACGACGCCGTGCGGTAGAAGATGCAGTGTCTGGCCTGAGAACCAGCAAGTCGATGCTAGACCGTGAGATAGCTATTACTGCACCAATGGTGGCAGAAGGAGTAATGTCCGAGGTTGAATTGTTACGTATGCGTCGCCAGTCTTCGGACCTGGCCCTGCAAATAGATGACAAACGCAATCAGTATGCAGCAGAAGCCAACAATGAACTGGTACGGATTGAATCTGAACTGGCACAGGCCAAAGAAAATATGGCGATGCGAGCCGACCCGGTAGACCGTAGTTTAATACGCGCACCATTACGGGGGATTGTGAAAAACATTAAAATCAATACGGTCGGTGGTGTGGTTCAGGCGGGACAGGATATTATGGAAATTGTTCCGCTGGATGATAAATTGCTGGTAGAAGCTTATATTCGCCCTCAGGATGTTGCTTTTGTACGTCCAGGTTTAGATGCGATTGTAAAAATTACTGCTTATGACTATTCACTTTATGGTGGACTTGAAGGCAAAGTCACTTTAATCAGTCCAGATACCTTACGTGATAAAACCCGTCCAAGTGAGCTGAATTTGAATCCAGATGAAGCTTACTACCGGATTTTGGTCGAAACTAGCCAGAATGCTTTGACCGATAAAAATGGTCAACCAATGCCGATTATTCCAGGCATGATTGCGAGTGTGGATGTTAAAACTGGTGAAAAAACCATTCTGCAATACCTGATTAAACCGATCACACGAATGAAGCAAGCATTACAGGAGCGCTAAAGCATTATCCTTTCTCTTCTATCATTATGAAGTATATCTAAAATAAGTCAGGTTTTAAGCCTGGCTTTTTTTATTGACTATTTGTTAATTATTTTATTTTTATATGAATAAAATCAAAAAAGTAACTATAAATATTAATATTTTGACTATTACTTAAATGAAGCATCTTAAATCCATAATAAATTTAAGGTTATTTTAATGGCTTAACATTTTAAGAATTTAAAATAGCTTAATCCCATAATAAAGATATGGGATTGTTATAAAGATATTAATATTTTGTTAAGTGCTATTGTTGTGTTTGAGATTGAGAATTGTAAATACAATTCGATTAATAAAGAGAATTGTTGCTATATTTTTAATCTCATATGGCTTTGTTGCATAAATATGTAAGCATCTGATTTAAATAAATTTAATTTTGGATCAAAAAATAATCAAAACCTTTAAAATCATATAGTTATGAAATCTTTGTGCAACAAAGCCATCTCATATCCTTTAATGAGAATGATTGTCAGGTTTCTGTGAGAATAATATTTAAAATACAAAAATCTTGAAGAAATTATATTTAATCCTCGATTTTTGTTAGATTTTTATTGTTTTATTTACTATTATGAAAGAGTAATTGTTAATTATGTCTCAGAAATTATATTTTTGTTGCTTTTGTTAGCAAAACTTAAATCTAGGTTTTAGTAAACTTGTGAAATTCGTGGGGTTTGACGATGGGTGCAAAGAAGCTGGTTAGTATTTTAGGTCTCTCATTGCTGGCAGTCGGTTGTAGTTCAACTGGACAGTTATCTTCTAATGAAAAATGGCGTAACTTCATTCCAAATGCCGCAATTGCAACTGAAAGTTTGACTTCAGAGCAGGTAATGGCAGTATTCATTCGTGAGCCAGGTGCTGTAGAAGGTACGGCAGCGAATATTTTTGTGGAGGGGAAATACCTGACCTCTTTACAATCGGGTGGTTATAAAGCAATTCAGTTATGTGCAATGCCAACCAATATCACTGTGGCATATACTGATATCAACCTAAATTATCCAATCCTGCGTGAGCAAAAAAACACCTTTGATTTGACCAACAATCGCATACATTATTTTTCGGTCATTCAAGCCGATAATCATCAACTGGCTCTTAAGCCTTTAACCGAGCAGCAAGCTCAGCAAGCTCTACAGCATACACAAGAACAAACTCATACTCTGCCTCGCCTAGAACAAAGCAGTATTTGTCCGAAAATAGTGTATCAGCAGGCTCAAGCCCCTCAGCCTGTTGTGAAAAAATACACTTTAGCTGCAAGTGCATTATTTGCCTATGGCAAGGCAGATTCACAAAACCTGTTACCGCAAGGACAGCGCGAGATTGCAGTCATTGCAGCTGAAATCAAAAAAAATGCAGTTCATATTGGACAAATTGCGGTAATTGGTTACACCGATCCTGTTGGTTCAGAAGAATATAACCAGAGACTTTCCTTACAACGTGCACAGACAGTAAGACATCTATTGATTCAGCAAGGTGTGACGAATTCAAATATTTTGGCAGAAGGTCGTGGTGAGCACGAGCTTGTGGTGAGTGATTGTGATGCTCGCTTTGCAAATAATAAAACAGCCAGAGATGAATGTAACTTGCCGAACCGCCGTGTAGAGGTTGTGACATATGGTTTTAAAGCGCAATAAACCAACTTTTCCAGATTTAAATTTTTAAAAACATATTGATGCTTCTTGTTGTAACAAGATTGGGATGATGATTATGCAAAATCAAAATATTACTGTTAAGTTGCACAATGCCAACAAAGTGATTTCAACATTTCAGGCAACAAAAGGACCTGATCAGCCTGTGATTATTCAGGCAAAGAAAAATGTAAACTATGAATTTATTGATGCTGCTACCCAGTTTGCGCCAGAAAATATAAAAACTAAACGTGTCGGCAATGACCTGCATGTGGCTTTTGAAGATGATAGAAAGCATCCATTTGAGACGGATCTGATCATTGAAGATTATTACAATCAAGATGGAACAAGCACCAATTTATTAATTGGTTTGCATGAAAATGGTAGTTATTACGCCTATGTACCAGAAAGTGGTTTACAGGAACATGCGGTCAGTTTGCTCGCAGATGAAATTGCAGCAGGTCAGGCCTTAGGTGGTGAGCCTTTAGCGGCAGCAACCTATACCTTTAATCCATACTGGTTATTGGCATTAATTCCTTTGGCGGGGTTGGCAGCAGTTGCAAGTAACGACTCTTCTTCTAAGGGAGAAAAAGGAGCAACTGGCCCTGCTAGTCAGGACGGTGCGGATGGTACCGATGGCAAATCAGCTCTGGATCTGGCTCGTGAGATTGGCTTGATTGGCCCAGAGGGTACGATCACCGATATGTTTAATGCCTTAAAAGGTGCAGATGGTAAATCTGCACTTGAGTTAGCGATTGAAGCAAATCTGCTGCCAGCGGGCGCAACGCTAACTGATCTGATGGCCTACTTAAAAGGTACTGATGGTGCGGATGGTACTGATGGCGCAGATGGTACCGATGGCAAATCAGCTCTGGATCTGGCTCGTGAGATTGGCTTGATTGGCCCAGAGGGTACGATCACCGATATGTTTAATGCCTTAAAAGGTGCAGATGGTACTG
>NZ_VPBE01000031.1:0-22776 GCF_013418895.1 Acinetobacter sp. YH12116
CCCAAACAGATGCCAAAGCCACAGCGACCTAGAATTAAAACCTCACAAGAAGATCGAAATAAAACTCAAGAACAGCTACTTGAGGAATTGGCGTATCTACGGGCAGAGGTCGCTTATCTAAAAAAGCGGAGAGCCTTGATTCAGAAGCGCAAAGAACAGGAAAAAGCCGAACAGCAACGGCTGCAAGATTCATATCTGAATTAAGGCAAAGCTATCAATTAAGGCACTTGTTACGTACATCAGAAATGGCTCGAAGCACTTACTTTTATCATGAGCAGCAATCAAAGCGTGAAGATAAATATAGTGACCTTAAACAGCAAATTAAGGCGATATATCATAAACATAAGGGACGATACGGGTATCGCAGGATTACACTTGCCTTGAAGAATTTGGGGTTTACCATTAACCATAAGTGTGTTCAACGCTTGATGCAGTCCATGCAGCTCAGATCATGTATTAGAGCTGTAAAGTATCGCTCTTATAAGGGGCAAATTGGTAAAATTGCTAAGAATGTGTTGCAGCGTCAATTCAAGGCAGACAAGCCCAATCAGAAGTGGGTAACAGATGTAACTGAATTTAATGTACGCGGTGAAAAACTTTATCTGTCACCCATAATGGATTTGTTTAATGGTGAAATCATTGCGTTTCAGCTCCAACGTAGACCACTGTTTGGTTTAGTTAAAGATATGTTGAAAGATGCTATCGCCAAGCTCAGCCCGAATGATAAGCCAATTATTCATTCAGATCAGGGCTGGCAATATCAAATGAGATTTTATCAGCAACAGCTTCAACAGCACGGGCTTATTCAAAGTATGTCGCGTAAAGGTAACTGTCTAGACAACGCTTCAATGGAAAGCTTCTTTGGAATACTTAAATCAGAATGTTTCTATGGTGAGGAATTTAATTCAGTTGAAGAGTTGGAACAGACCGTGAAAGAATATATTCATTATTACAACCATGAACGAATCAAGGTTAAATTAAAAGGACTGAGTCCTGTACAATACAGAACTCAGTCCTTAAAAGCTGCTTAATCAAACCGTCCAACTTATTGGGGTCAGATCACGAAGGCTGGTTTTCTTTATATCCAAATTAGGAATTAACCACCAATTTTGCGATATTTCTGACGCTTGGTAATCAGGTCGTCCCCATCACGTTTACGACGGTATTCTTCGAATTCAGCATAGTTACCAGTGAAGAATTCAGGAGTTTCACCTTCGAATGACAGGATGTGCGTTGCAATACGGTCCAGGAACCAACGGTCATGCGAGATCACTATCACGGTACCCGGGAAGACCAGAATTGCATCTTCAAGCGCACGTAAAGTTTCGATGTCCAAGTCGTTTGACGGTTCATCGAGTAGGATGACGTTAGCGCCCATTTGCAGGATTTTCGCCAGTTGTAAACGGTTACGCTCACCACCTGACAATTGACCAACACGTTTTTGCTGATCTTGGCCTTTAAAGTTAAAGCGACCAATATAAGCACGTGACGCAATTTCGTATTCACCAATACGTAAGATGTCTAAACCGCCAGACACTTCTTCCCACACGGTTTTGTTATCATCTAGCGTGTCACGAATCTGACCCACGTAAGCGACTTTAACCGATTCACCCAGTGTTACCGTACCGGTATCTGGCTGCTCTTCACCAGTCATCATACGAAACAGTGTGGTTTTACCTGCACCGTTCTCACCCACAATACCGACAATTGCTGCAGGTGGTACAGTGAAGGTTAAATCTTTATACAGGGTACGATCGCCAAATGACTTGCTGATGCCTTCAACCTCAACCACCTTGTTACCCAAACGTGGACCAGGTGGAATGTAGATTTCAGAAGTTTCGTTACGCTGCTGGAATTCGCGTGAGTTCAGCTCTTCAAAACGCTCCATACGCGCTTTGTTTTTCTTTTGCTGACCTTTAGCATTTGAACGAACCCATTCAAGTTCTTTTTTCAATGCCTTCGCAAAAGATTCTTCCTGCTTCTGCTCTTGCTCTAAACGCGCGTTCTTTTGCTCTAACCAAGACGAATAGTTGCCTTGATATGGAATACCATGTCCGCGGTCAAGCTCCAGAATCCACTCGGCAACGTTATCAAGGAAGTAACGGTCGTGCGTAATCGCCACGATGGTGCCCGGGAAGTCTTTTAAGAAACGTTCTAACCAGGCTACAGATGAAGCATCTAAATGGTTCGTCGGTTCGTCCAGCAGCAGCATGTCTGGTTTAGACAATAGCAAACGGCACAGTGCCACACGACGGCGCTCACCACCTGAAAGCTTAGTCACATCTGCATCCCATGCTGGCAGGTTTAATGCCGCTGCGGCTTGCTCCAGCTGGTTATTCAGGTTGTGCGCATCCCAAGTCTGAATAATGGCTTCCAGCTTTTCCTGCTCTTTTGCAAGCGCATCAAAGTCTGCATCTTCAGCTGCATATTCAGCGAATACTTCGTCCAGACGCGCCAATGCATCAAGCGCTTCACGTACGCCATCTTCCACGTTACCACGAACGTCTTTGGTTGGATCGAGCGGTGGTTCTTGCTCAAGGTAGCCGATTTTAATTCCTGGCTGTGCACGTGCTTCACCAGAGAAATCTTTATCTACGCCCGCCATAATACGAAGCAAGGTCGATTTACCTGCACCGTTTAGACCAAGCACACCAATTTTTGCGCCTGGGAAAAATGATAAAGAGATGTCTTTTAAGATTTCGCGCTTCGGCGGAACCATCTTCGACACTCGGTTCATCGTATAAATATATTGGGCCACGTAGGACTCCTCAATAGAAAAACCAATTTCGGGGGCAAAACCGCCACCCCTACTCAAATGAGCGAAAAAATAATCGGCTATTATACCTGAAAGCCAGAAAAAGATAAGGGATCGGCCTCATCTTCCACGCTTTGTTACAACTCTTTAAAGTGTCCAAAATTCAGGCATACATTGCAGCCTTATCCGCCGTTGAAACTTTAAAATGAGGGCGTCTTTATGAAATTTAAAGATAATTATTACAGATATTTCCCTCTTTATTTCATAAATAGACCTGCTACACTTGATCAAAATATAACTCACGCAAGATGAACGAAAAATGACGTATAAAGCTGAAACTTTGGCCATTCATGCTGGCTACACCCCTGAACCGACCACCAAAGCTGTGGCAGTACCGATTTACCAGACCACCTCTTATGCCTTTGACAATACCCAGCACGGTGCCGATCTGTTCGATTTAAAAGTACAAGGTAATATTTATACCCGTATCATGAACCCGACCACGGCAGTGCTGGAGCAACGCGTAGCAGCGCTCGAAGGCGGGATTGGTGCGCTGGCACTGGCATCGGGGATGGCTGCAATTACCTATACCATTCAGACGTTGGCCGAAGCTGGCGATAATATTGCATCGGTTTCAACCCTGTATGGCGGCACCTATAATCTGTTCGCACATACGTTGCCAAAACAGGGCGTCGAAGTACGTTTCTTTGATTATCAGAACCCGGAAGCCTTACGCGAACTAATTGATGACAAAACCAAACTGGTTTTTGTGGAATCCATTGGTAATCCGCTGGGGAATATTATTGATTTAGAAGCCATCTCCCAAATTGCGCATGAATATGGCATTCCGGTGGTGGTGGATAACACGGTGGCCACACCAGTGCTGCAAAAATCCTTTGATTTTGGTGCCGATATTGTGGTGCATTCACTGACCAAATATATTGGCGGCCATGGCACTTCGATTGGTGGAATTATTGTCGATAGCGGTAAATTCCCGTGGGGCAAATATCCTGAACGTTTTAAATCTCTAAATACCCCTGACCCAAGCTATCACGGGGTGAATTATGTCGAAGCCTTGGGCGAAGCAGCCTTTATTGCCCGCGCCCGCGTGGTGCCGCTACGCAATACCGGTGCAGCGATTAGCCCGCATAATGTTTTCCTGATTCTACAAGGACTGGAAACCTTAAGCCTGCGCATGGAACGCCATACCGAAAATGCCCAAAAAGTGGCGGAGTATTTGCAGCAGCATCCAAAAGTGAAATGGGTCAATTACGCCGGTTTAAAAGATCATCCACAACATGCGCTGGCGCAAAAATATGTTAAAGGCAAACCGTCTGCGATTCTATCCTTTGGTGTGCAAGATGGCCGTGAAGGCGGCACCCGCTTTATTGATGCGCTGCAACTGTTTACCCGTTTAGTCAATATTGGCGATGCCAAGAGCCTGGCCTGCCACCCGGCTACTACCACCCATCGACAATTAAATGATGAAGAGCTGAAAGCGGCGGGTGTAAGTGAAGATATGGTGCGCCTGTCGATTGGCATTGAACATATTGATGACTTGATTGCCGATCTGGAGCAGGCGCTGGCTAGCGTTTAATTATTGCAATTTCACGACAAATGGTCTGCTTTTGCGCTGCAATGGCAGACTTTTTGCTTTTTAAACATAGAAACAAGGACTTGCTTTTTCGAAAAATTTTAAGCAGAATTTACCAATCCACCAAAACACCCCATTAGAGCAATTACTCTAAAATAACTTTTAATTTCAATCACTTATTTTATAGCTTTTTTTTAAACTTCGGTTATTATAATGCCCATCATAACAGCCCGAACCAATGAGATTGGGCGCAAAAATTCAAATAACAAAGACCATTGAGTCTGATCTTTTAATCAAGCAGGGATACGAGTGTGAAGGCAAAACTAGAGAAACTTTTCAAGAAAAAAGTAAATGGAAAAACCGTACTGATTACCGGTGCATCCAGTGGTATCGGACTGAACACCGCTTATCGTCTGGCAGAGGCGGGAGCGCATGTGCTGCTGGTGGCACGTACCCAGGAAACCCTGGAGCAGGTCAAAGCAGAGATTGAAGCCAAAGGCGGCAAAGCATCTATTTTCCCATGTGACTTAAACGATTGGGAAGCCATTGACCAGACTTCAAAAGATATTTTAGCGTCTGTCGATCATATTGATATTTTGGTTAACAATGCCGGACGTTCAATCCGTCGTGCCGTGCATGAATCTTTAGACCGTTTCCACGATTTTGAACGCACCATGCAGCTGAATTATTTTGGTGCCGTGCGTCTGGTGATGAATATCCTGCCACAAATGATGGTACGTCGTAGCGGCCAGATTATTAACATCAGCTCGATTGGCGTATTGGCCAACGCGACCCGTTTCTCGGCTTATGTTGCCTCTAAAGCCGCATTGGATGCTTTTAGCCGCTGTCTATCGGCCGAAGTACATTCACACAATATTGCAATTACCTCCATTTATATGCCGCTGGTGCGCACTCCAATGATCGCACCGACCAAGATGTATAAATATGTTCCTACCCTTTCACCGGAACAGGCGGCCGATTTAATCTGCTATGCCATTGTGAAACGTCCGAAGAAAATTGCCACACATTTAGGCCGTTTGGCTTCAATTACTTATGCGATTGCACCGGATATTAACAACAAGCTGATGTCGATTGGTTATAACCTGTTCCCAAGTTCATCGGCTTCGGTGGGTCAGCCACAAAAGCTGAACTGGGTACAAAAAGCGTATGCCCGTTTGTTCCCGGGTGAACACTGGTAAAATAATCCTTTTTAAAGACCTGTCTAATGACAGGTCTTTTTATGTTATAAAACCCCTCATTTTGAACAGTTAAAGTAAGACTATGCGGACCTTTTCCCTTATTCTGCAATATGGGTGTTTTGCCTTTGCCCTGTTTCTGGGCTATCAGGTGGCGATGGCGCTATATCATCAGGATTATGAGCTGATGGAATTGATTGCCGATGTGGGCACGATTCTGATCTGTATTGATTTAGGTGTGTTTTTATTTTCCAGTAAAGCTGCCAATAAGCTGAGTTTGCAGGAATATGCCAAACAGCTGGAACAGCCGCCTACGCCACTGGTGAGTTTTACCCGCAAGCTGGGGCATTTGGGTATTATGCTGATTTTATGTAGCTGGATTGTGCCGATGGTCAATTAAATAGGGCAATAAAAAAACCTCCCAATTGGGAGGTTTTTTTAAGAGCTAAAGATTACTTCGAACCTTTAATCCCGGCTTGCAATAACAATGCACCCAAACCACCAATCTTATTGTCTTGTGGTTTTGCCGCTTGTGGCTTTTTGCCCTGCGGACGATCACCCTGCGGACGCGCCTGTTGCGGACGTTTACCCTGCGGCTTACGTTCAGTACGCTGTTCGTTTTGGTCACGGCGTGGCTGACGTGGTGCTTTCGCTGCTGCAGCACCTTCCGGACGCATCGACAGGTTCACACGGTTACGCTCAACATCTACCGTTAAAACACGTACTTGGACAATTTGACCCGGTTTCACCACTTTATGCGGATCAGACACGAATTCATTGGCCAGTTCAGAAATATGGACTAAACCGTCCTGATGCACACCGACATCCACAAAGGCACCGAAGTTGGTGACATTGGTGACCACACCTTCTAGCTGCATGCCTTCAGACAATTGTGATACTTCGGTAATATCATCACGGAATTTAGCGGTACGGAATTCCGGACGCGGGTCACGGCCCGGCTTTTCAAGTTCGCTCAGCACGTCCTGAATGGTTGGTAAACCAAACTGGTCATCTACAAATTCTTCTGCATTGACCTGACGGATAATTTCAGTATTGCCAATAATATCTTTGACTGTGGTCGCTTTGGCTTCGACAATTTTAGACACCAGCGCATACGACTCCGGGTGCACCGCAGAGGCATCTAAAGGCTCAGAACCATTTTGAATACGCAAGAAACCTGCCGCCTGTTCAAAAGTACGCTCACCTAAACGTGGCACTTTTTTCAGGGCCTGACGATTATCAAAACGGCCATTTTCCTTACGGAAGTCCACGATTTGCTGGGCAATTGATTTGTTCAGACCAGCGATATAACCCAGAATTGCTGCAGATGCCGTATTCACATCCACACCCACCGAGTTCACACAGTCTTCCACCACCGCTTCCAGGGTTTTGGCCAAACCAGTCTGGTTCACATCGTGTTGATACTGACCCACACCAATTGATTTCGGATCAATTTTCACCAGCTCTGCCAATGGATCTTGTAAACGACGGGCAATGGATACTGCACCGCGAATCGACACATCCAGTTCTGGAAGTTCTTGTGAAGCCAGTTCAGAAGCTGAATAAACCGAAGCACCGGCTTCAGACACTGATACACGGGTCAGTTTCAGGTCGCTGTTCGCGGCCATCATTTCAGCCACTAACGCTTCAGTTTCACGGCTTGCGGTACCGTTACCAATCGCGATTAAATCGACGTTAAATTCACGGCAAAGACGCGCCAGTTCCGTTAATGAACCTGCCTTATCATCTTTTGGTGCAAATGGATAAATGGTGCTATGTGCCAGTACATCGCCTGATTCATTCACGACTGCCAGTTTCACACCGGTACGGATGCCCGGGTCAACGCCCAGCGTCGTACGTGCGCCAGCAGGTGCAGACAGCAGCAGATGACGTAAGTTTTCAGCAAACACCTGCATCGCTTCTGCTTCAGCCGCCAGACGTTTTTCAGTCAGCAATGAATGCTCGATGGTCGGACGGACTTTACCCAGCCAGAACAGTTTTGCGGTCTGCTTTAAATAGTCCTGACGCGCTTGTGGCTGCACGGTATCTAAGTTGTATTCGGTTTCAATACGTGCCAGTGGCGCTTCATCTTCACCATCAACTTTTAAGCCCAGCACGTTTTCCTGACGGCCGCGCAGCATGGCCAGCAAACGGTGCGATGGTACTTTGTTCAGGCTTTCAGAGAAATCGAAGTAATCACGGAATTTTTTACCGACTTCTTTTTTCTCATCACTGGCCACCAGACTTTTCAGCACAGCAGTTTTGGCAAAGGTTGCTTTCAGTTCAGTGGTGAGTGCAATATTTTGCGCCCAGTCATCAATTAAAATATGCTGAATCGCATCGAGCTGGCTTTCCAGGTCTGGATAATCTTCATGGCTAAAGCCGGCAAGCGCTTCTACTGGATCAATCGCTTCTGCAAAGATTTTCTCTGCGATTGGACCCAAGCCGGCTTCTTTGGCTTTAAAAGATTTGCTGGTACGTTTTGGACGGTACGGCGCGTAAATTTCTTCTAAGGCATTTTTAGTTTCAGCCGCATTCACACGTGCCAATAAATCATCAGATAATTTATTTTGTTCTTTGAGTGATTCAATCACTTTTTCACGGCGTTCAAACAAATCACGCAAATACGCTAAACGTGTATCGAGCTGGCGAAGTTGCGTATCGTCTAAGCCCTGCGTTACTTCTTTACGGTAACGTGCAATAAAAGGAACACTGGCACCTTCATCAATGAGTTTGATGGCAGCTTCTACCTGATTTGGACGTACGGCAAGTTCTTTTGCCAACTGCTGAACTAAGTCAGTCATCGTGTTTGATCCCACAAGGATAAGTACTAAATGGCATGATTATAAAGACCAGGCCCATAAAATCCACAATTGTTTTATGAAATTTACAGATGGCGATTCTTGCCAATTCGCAGATATTTCACATTTTTGCGGTAAATTCATCATTTCAGGGCCTTTTCTTCCCCAAATTGTGGGATTTATCTTCTATCATAGATGTATATATTTGGTATCTATGTCTTGATTTTAACTGCAATATTTGTTGCTTTAGAGCATAGTCAAGGCATACAGATGAATCGTATACTCAAAGTCAGTGAAAGCTTTGCATACGACCACAATAAAGAATAAAGGAGCACATCATGAGTTTAGTTGTACCTGCTGAAAATACAGATGCCGTACATACCGAAACTGACCGCGTTGAACGCATTCTCGTTGTCGATGATGATGTGCGTTTGCGTACGCTGTTACAGCGTTTTCTGGAAGATAAAGGTTTCGTGGTCAAAACTGCCCATGATGCTACGCAAATGGATCGCCTGTTACAACGCGAGCTGTTTTCCCTGATCGTGCTCGATTTCATGCTGCCGGTTGAAGATGGCCTGAGCATTTGCCGCCGTTTACGCCAGTCCAGTATTGATACGCCAATTATCATGCTGACCGCACGCGGCAGCGACTCAGACCGTATTGCCGGCCTTGAAGCAGGTGCCGATGACTATCTGCCAAAACCGTTTAACCCGAACGAACTGTTAGCGCGTATTCGTGCCGTATTACGCCGTCAGGTACGTGAAGTCCCAGGCGCACCAAGCCAGCAGATGGAAGTGGTCAGCTTTGGACCGTGGGCGCTAGATCTTTCGACCCGTACCCTGACCCGTGAAGGTCAAGTCGTGACTTTAACTACAGGCGAGTTCGCAGTGTTAAAAGCGCTGGTACAACATCCTCGTGAACCGCTGACCCGCGACAAGCTGATGAATCTGGCGCGTGGCCGTGAATGGGGCGCAATGGAACGTTCGATTGATGTGCAAGTGTCTCGTTTACGTCGCCTGATTGAAGAAAACCCGGCACGTGCGCGTTATATTCAAACGGTGTGGGGTGTGGGTTATGTCTTTGTTCCAGATGGTGCGGAATAAAGCTCACTCATCGAATCTATGACGGAGTCTTACGGTCTATTCCCCACTGATGGGATACAACCTGCGGTTCGCCTTACTTTTGTTTCGGCAAAAGTAAGCAAAACCATTGTCATCCGCAAAACTCGGCAAATTCCGTCATTTCAACCAATATTTCGCAGAAACATAAGTAATTTACTTGAGTCCTGCCTCAAACAGTTGCGGATGACCTAACGCGTATCCAATTTTGGGGGAGAATTTTCCCTTTTTAAAAAGGACTCATTGTGAAACTCGACCCCATCGATCCACAAGACTTTACCGACTTTGAAACCTATTCGGAACGCAAACGCACACCGTGGGAACGCTTTCTGGATAAAATCAAACCGCGCTCGGCTGCCATGCGGACCACCGTGCTGGTGCTGTTTGTGGTGATTTTCAGTCTGTTTATGTCACTATGGTTCTTTTGGCGTACCCTGTATCTGCCGGAAATCCAGCAACATGCCCGTTATCTGGCAGTTGAACTGGAAATTCTAAACAATCCGGAATTACGGATTTTCCATAATGATGCCGAAGTCGATGTGGATGCCTGGCTAAAAAACCGGGTCGGGATTGAATACATTACCGATCCCAAGGAATATCCGAATGTCCGTGACAAGGTTATTGCCGAATTCTTTACCCGACAAATTGAGAAAAAACTGGCCAATGAACTCAAAGCCGATGATGTAACCGTGTATTTCCAGTTCAAGCCCAGCCCACGTATCTGGATTCAAACGCCGGAAATGAACGGCCACTGGGTTCGTGAACCATTAAAAACCTATGCCAACTACAGCCCGGAACTGGTGTTTGGCTGGCTGCTCGGCATTCCACTGCTGTCTGCCATTATTATTCTGACCCTAGTGCGTCAGCTAAACCGGCCATTACGCCGTTTGCAGGAAGCCGCCAATACCTATAGTCAAACCGGTAAAGCGCCTTATCTGGAAACCAACCACGGGCCGCTAGAAATCCGTCAGGTGAACCAGGCCTTTAACCAGATGATTTTTACCCTGGAGCAGACCGAGCGCGACCGCCGGATTATGCTGGCCGGAATTTCGCATGACCTGCGCACACCCCTGACCCGGATTCGCCTGAGTGCAGAAATGATGCCGGATGAAGACTTTTTAAAAGAAGGCCTGATTTACGATGTCGAAGATATGGACGCCATTTTGGACCAGTTCATTTCCTATATGCGTGATGGCTCGGATGAAGAACTGCAAGATACCGACTTAAATGCCTTGTTACAGGAACTGGTGATCCAGTTTAAACCGCTGGACATTCGCTTTAGCCCGGAAGAATTACCGATTTTGCAGGCACGTAGCCTGTCGCTGAAACGTTTAATTGGCAACCTGATTAACAATGCCAAGCGTTATGGCACCGAACCGATTGAGCTATCTGCCAAGGTACAGGAACAGTTTATCTGCATTAGTGTGGCCGATCATGGGGAAGGCATTCCTGAAGATCAGATTGAATCTTTAATGCAGCCTTTTGTGCGTGGGAATGCTGCACGTACCGTCCAAGGCAGCGGTTTAGGTCTGGCCATTGTGAAACGGATTGTCGATATTCACCAGGGCGAGCTGATTATTCGTAATCGCGAGCAAGGTGGACTGGAAGTCATCATCTCTTTACCGCTGCCCGAACAGCCAGATGATGAAAAAAACAACAGCAGCACCTTGGAAAAAATTAAGCAAAGTATTACAGAACATTTCTAAATCATGCTTAAATATTGATCAATCAGTTCTTGGTGAAGATTTGGCTTTTAATTTTTATTGTTAGATTTTCAATAAGATAAAAAGTATCAAATATATTTATACCTGCATTTTTTGAAAAAATTAGACCTTAGCCTAACAGGTATGCAAAATGGCTTTTTTGATGGGTACAATCGCCATCAGTTCTGATTTTTCAAACGAGAGTAAACCATGTCCCTAGATCGCATCCGTTTAGCTTCCCTACATGACAAGGTTATGAGTGCGGAGCAAGCTGCTCAATTCATCCAAGACGGTATGACTGTTGGTATGAGTGGCTTTACACGTGCCGGTGAAGCGAAAGCTGTTCCTTTGGCTTTAGTGAAACAAGCACAAGCGAATCCTCTAAAAATTACATTAATTACTGGTGCGAGCTTAGGGAACGATCTCGACAAACAACTGACTGAAGCCGGTGTACTGGCACGTCGTCTGCCTTTCCAAGTGGATAACACTTTACGTAAAGCCATCAACAAAGGCGAAGTCATGTTCATCGATCAGCACTTGTCTGAAACAGTTGAGCAAATGCGTAACCAGCAGCTGAAAAAGCCAGATGTAGCGGTAATTGAAGCCGTTGCAATTACTGAAGATGGCGGCATCGTGCCAACCACTTCTGTAGGTAACTCTGCAAGCTTTGCAATTTTTGCTGAAAAAGTCATTGTTGAAATTAACACCAACTTAAGCCCGGCATTTGAAGGCTTACACGACATTTATATCCCGACCTATCGTCCAACCCGTCAACCAATTCCATTGACCAAAGTTGACGAGCGTATCGGTACTCAAGCAATTAACATCGATCCTGCAAAAATCGTTGGTATCGTATTTAACAGCGAATTACATGACTCTCCATCAACTGTCACTGCACCAGATGACGAGACTCAATCAATTGCCAACCACTTGATCGCATTCTTTGAAAAAGAAGTAGCTGAAGACCGTTTACCGAAAAACCTCGGTCCTTTACAAGCAGGTATTGGTTCAATCGCTAACGCAGTATTGACCGGCTTGAAAGAATCAAACTTCGAAGACCTGATCATGTACTCAGAAGTACTGCAAGACTGTACTTTCGAACTGATTGATGCCGGTAAAATGAAGTTCGCTTCAGGTTCATCTATTACCCTGTCTGCGAAATACGGCGAAAAAGTATTTAACAACCTGGAACAGTACAAAGACAAACTGGTTCTGCGTCCACAGGAAATTTCAAACCATCCGGAACTAGTACGTCGTTTAGGTATTATCGGCATCAACACTGCGCTTGAGTTCGATATCTACGGTAACGTGAACTCCACTCACGTATGCGGTACCAAAATGATGAACGGTATTGGTGGTTCAGGTGACTTCGCGCGTAACGCTCACCTGGCCATCTTCGTGACCAAGTCTATTGCCAAAGGCGGTGACATTTCATCTGTTGTTCCATTTGCATCGCACATTGACCATGCAGAACACGACGTTGACATTCTGGTGACTGAACAGGGTCTTGCCGATCTTCGTGGTCTGGCACCGCGTGAGCGCGCTCGTGCGATTATCGACAACTGTGCACACCCAATGTACCGTGATGCATTAAACGACTACTTCGACCGCGCATGTGCAAAAGGCGGCCACACTCCTCACCTGTTACGTGAAGCGTTGGCTTGGCACAGCAACTTCGAAGAAAATGGTCACATGCTGGCCCAAGAAGCAGCGGTAAAAACGGCTTAATCTCGGCCTGAATCAGATCTAAAAAAACGCTCCTCTGGAGCGTTTTTTTATGGTTGGATAGTTTCCCCTATCACGTCATCTATTATCGGGTCGGGTTGCGTAACTGTGAGCTGATATCGGGGAACAAGCTATTGCCCAGATTCATCTCATAATCGACCACGCCTAAAGAGATATTGGGTAAATCAAGCTGGATCTGTCCATCCGGGCCACGAAATGGCGCCAGCAGGGTTTCCAGGCCACGTAGCGGGTTATCCGACTGCAAACCGGCGGCAATCGCCAGAATATGCTGCTGTAACGCGGGAGAAAGGTGATCCATATTGACCGGTTCTTTGGCCGGCATGGTAATCAGGACAGGTGGATCCGGGTCAATGACCCGGTTTTGAGTGTCCTGCTGAATTTGCATGATCCGGTGCTGTAATGCCTTACGCTTTGCACGATCTTCCTGATACGGAATAAAGCTCACTTCCTGACGTAGTTCAGGTTCTGCCATAACCTGAAGCGTTGCTAGACGCTCGGGTTGCGCCCAGACCGACGTTGAGCCGATTCCCAGCATAATCATTACAGTCGAGGAGAACATCTGAAAGCGCGTCATATACGGCCTCCTGAACAGTAATGAAACATGTCTCTCTATTAAGCGCCAGAATGCAATCTTATTCAGCAGGATTCGTGTTATTGAGCTGTTATTAGCGTAACACTGCTTTCAATTTGATAGTCAACCAATCTGGAAGATGAACGATGAACGATGAACGATGAACGATGAACGATGAACGATGAACGATGAACGATGAACGATGAACGATGAACGATGAACGATGAACGATGAACGATGAACGATGAACGATGAACGATGAACGATCATGCTGCCATTTTTAAATGACATAAAAAAAGCCCCTGCATTGCAGGGGCTTTTTTGAATATGGTGGCGAGACCCAGGATCGAACTGGGGACACACGGATTTTCAATCCGTTGCTCTACCAACTGAGCTATCACGCCGATGCCGTGTATTAAGCCGCATCTGGGGAAATTAGTCAATATAAATCATGACATTTTTATTTAATCGAGTATTTTTTACCCAAAAAAAATCCCTGATGGGATCAGGGATTGAAAACGTTTAAACGTTTGAATATGGTGGCGAGACCCAGGATCGAACTGGGGACACACGGATTTTCAATCCGTTGCTCTACCAACTGAGCTATCACGCCGATGACGCGTATTAAACAATCTCCGCCCGGTGCCGTCAAGCAGCTTTTGCATAAATTCAAGCATTTGTTTACTTTTACAGCATTTTGTACACTGTCTGCTTATTTTTTAAGTGAAATGCCCGCGATTCCAGCCATTTACAGGTCAGCAGACAAAAAAGAGAGGCGCTTGGCCTCTCTTGAATTTCATTTTAAATCGTTTAGAGCTTGTCCAGATGCGCCAGACAGCGGTGAATTGCGCCACAGCCCGGTTCAAACTGATTCACGCCTTTGGCTTCTTCCATACGGCAGACTTCACTGACCAGACGCTCGGCCACACCACGACCACGATTGGCCGGATGCACCACAATATATTCCAGGGTCCTGCTTTCGCCCTGCCCGGTACACCAAATTGCACCAATTAATTTTGTATTAAATTCTGCGGTATAAAGTAGGGTATACTGGTTCAGATGTTGCTCGAGTTGCTCTACCGCATCCTGGCCATCACCAAACTCTGGACTGGTGTCATACAGTCGCTCAAGCTGGCTGCGCACTTCATCATTTTCCAGTGAAGTATAAGCATGTACGGTAATAGGCATTGATTAACCCTCCTGAGCAATCTAATATGCTGGGACTTCGTCGCAGCGAAACATTTTTACATCCATCATTTTTAACGTTTTTTGAGGAACGTGTCCATGACAGAGCGTATCAGTGAAGTGGTAAGAAACACTAACGAAACCAAAATTCGAGTTCGTTTAAACCTCGACGGTACCGGTCAAGGCACACTCAACACTGGTATTCCATTTTTAGACCATATGATTGATCAAATCAAGCGACACGGTTTGTTTGATATTGATATTCATTGTGATGGCGATCTTGAAATTGATGACCACCATACCGTCGAAGACTGTGGTATTACCCTGGGTCAGGCCTTTGCACAGGCACTGGGCGATAAAAAAGGCTTAAAGCGTTATGGTCACTTCTATGCCCCACTCGATGAATCTTTAAGCCGTGCCGTGGTGGATTTATCTGGTCGCCCGGGCCTGTTTATGGATGTGCCATTTACCCGCGCCACCATTGGCCGTTTTGATGTCGATTTATTCTCTGAGTTCTTCCAGGGCTTTGTGAACCACTCGCTAATGACCGTACACATCGACAACCTGAAAGGCAAAAACAGCCACCACCAGATTGAAAGTGTGTTTAAAGCATTTGCGCGCGCACTGCGTATGGCCTGTGAAATTGATCCACGTGCTGCCAATACTGTGGCATCGACCAAAGGTACCCTGTAATGACCCGTATTGCCCTTCTTGATTATGGCATGGGGAATTTGCACTCTGCCGCCAAAGCTTTGGAACACGTCGGTGCTACGGTGGATGTCACCAATGACCCGAAACTGATTGCCCAGGCCGATAAAATCGTGTTTCCGGGTGTCGGCGCCATGCGCGACTGTATGCAAGGCATGCATGAAGCCGGGATTGATGACGTGGTGCGTCAGGCGGTGTTTAATAAACCGGTACTGGCCATTTGTGTGGGTATGCAGGCGCTGATGCAACATTCCGAAGAAAATGGCGGTGCCGATGCACTGGGTATTTTTGAAGGGGTGGTAAAACGCTTCCCGGACGTTGAAGGTCTAAAAGTGCCACACATGGGCTGGAACCAGGTGCATCAGGCTGACCCGAGCCATCCAATGTGGAACAACATTGAACAGGATGCGCGTTTCTATTTCGTGCACAGCTTCTATGTCGAGCCGAAAGACAGCGCGATTGTGGCAGCGACCTGTGACTATGGTCTGCAATTCTGTACCGCCCTGCACAAAGACAACCTGTTCGCGACCCAGTTCCACCCGGAAAAAAGTCATACTGCCGGTCTGCAACTGTTAAAGAACTTTGTCGACTGGAAGATTTAAATCACTTCTTCTATTGTGCAAGATGTATAAAGCCGGGTTCGTCCCGGCTTTGTTTTTAGCTATTTTTTATTTCTTTCTTTTTTAAGCAATTTTTAGTAATATTTGACTGCTTTTTATACAACTCAATAAAAATAAAACAGGTAATTCAAAGATGCATAGCACCACTCATACCCAACACATCACGACACAAGATTCGGCACTCAGCGCGGCGGGGCGTTTTGGACGTTTCTCCTATCTGGCCTGGAACTGCCTGATTGCACTGTTAATGATTCCGGTTTTTCTGGTTTTGACCCTGCTCTTTCCCGGGCTGATGAATATTGATCCTGCTGGCGGCATTCCGCTCACCCCACTGGTGCTGGGCGCACTGATTTATCTGGGGGTGTTATATCTGATGTTTATTTTCACCATCCGCCGTCTGCATGACCGTAACCATACCGGCTGGCTATCGTTACTGATGCTGGTTCCAGTGGCCAACCTGTTGCTGATGCTGTATCTGTTTTTCGCCCCGGGTGACCAACGTGTTAACAGCTATGGTCCACCACGTGCTACGGCTGGCTGGGAAGCGGCGCTGGCCTGGATTTATATTATTCTGTTGGTGCTGCTATTTGCTTTCGCCATTTTTGGTGCAGTACTGGCCTAAAAGGTCCCGCTTGCTTAAAATAAGGCCTGACAATTCAGGCCTTATTTTTATCGCCAGCCCAAGGAAAAGATGGCATGAGCTTATCTTCAACATCATCCCATATGCCCTCTTCCAGCCAGCTGGAACAGCTGCCGCGCTTTCAAAGTCTGCCACCCTCTAAAATTCATCTGATTCAAACGCTGGCCGAATGTCAGCACTATGCGCATGAACTGAATATTGCAGCGGTACTCGGCTTTGATTCGGAATCTAAACCGATTTTTAAAAGTGGCGAAGTGTCGGATGGCCCGCACCTGATTCAGCTGGCCACACTAGATCGGGCCTATCTATTTCAGATGAATGAGGAAATCTGGAACTTTCTTAAGCCAATCTTCGCCAACCGTGACCAGATTAAAGTCGGCTTTGGCCTGAAAAATGATGCCCATCTATTTCGCAAAAAAGGCGTAGAACTGAACAGTGTGCTGGAACTGTCCAAATGCTTTCACAGCTTTGGCTTTAAAAACCCGGTCGGATTAAAACATGCCATGGCGCTGCTGTTTCAGGTCTATTTTCCCAAAAGCAAACGGCTCAGTACCTCGAACTGGGCCAATCCGGTATTAAGCACAGCACAAATGGAATATGCCGCCGCCGATGCTTATGCCCCGGTACTGGTTTTTGAAGAATTGTTGCGTTTGGGCCTGTTGCCGAAACAGATTCCCAATACCTCGCTCAAACTCAGAATCCGGCCATCTAAAACCCCGCCCTAAACCGCTTTGAAGATCAAGCTGCACAGACAGCCGGATTTTCTTCATCGAACCTTTGTTGACCGCCTGACACAGCACAGGCTGTTTTTATTTTTGCATGCAAATATAGCATTTAGAAAATTTTCGTTTATTGCTAAGATGGGCGGCAAGAAATTTAACCGATGAAGCAAGGAGCGAAAGCATGCTGATCATCCCTGCAATTGACCTGAAAGATGGAAAATGTGTCCGTTTAAAACAAGGTCGTATGGAAGACGATACCGTATTTTCTGATGATCCGGTGGCCACTGCACAGCATTGGGTCAATGAAGGTGCGCGTCGCTTGCATCTGGTCGACTTAAATGGCGCTTTTGCAGGTACCCCAATCCATAAACCGGTGGTCGAGGCCATTGCCAAAGCACAGCCAGACCTGCCAATTCAGATTGGTGGCGGTATTCGCTCGTTTGAAACCATTGAACATTACCTCGATGCAGGCGTGTCTTTTGTGATTATTGGCACCAAAGCCGTTCAAGAGCCAGAATTTGTCGAAGAAGCCTGCAAAAAATTCGCCGGGCATATCATTGTGGGCATTGATGCCATGAATGGCATGGTCGCGACCGATGGCTGGGC
Source organism: Acinetobacter sp. YH12116 (assembly GCF_013418895.1). NCBI lineage: Bacteria > Pseudomonadati > Pseudomonadota > Gammaproteobacteria > Moraxellales > Moraxellaceae > Acinetobacter > Acinetobacter sp. YH12116. The sequence continues at coordinate 17,966 of NZ_VPBE01000031.1, forward strand.
CAACGTGACTGAAGTGAAAGCCACCGATCTGGCCAAACGTTTTGCCGATGCCGGTGTCTCCAGCATTGTGTATACCGACATTGCCCGTGACGGCATGATGCAAGGGGTAAACGTCGAGCAGACTGTGAATCTGGCGCAATATTCCGGTTTACCAGTGATTGCTTCTGGTGGCGTGACCAATCTGGATGATGTCCGTAACTTAAAAGGCCAGCCAGGCATTTTAGGCGCGATTACCGGTCGTGCCATTTATGAAGGCAGCCTGAATTTGCGTGAAGCGCAATTGCTGCTGGATGAGCAAGCCCTCTAAGTGCTGCTGTCAGAAAGAGGTCTTCGGGCCTCTTTTTTTATGCCCTCACCGGGTTGATGTCTTTTTTGAATACTCGCTGATCTGCCATGTCTGATGCCCCTGTGAACCTTAAAACCACACTTAACAGCAAAGCGCCGCAACTGGCCCTGATCATGATTACCATGCTCTGGGGCGGTACTTTTGTGGCAGTCAAGCTGGCGCTGAATTATGCCAGCCCGATGTTTTTTGTCGGCTGCCGCTTTGCCGCCGCTGCACTGGCGGTCGCGCTGATTTCACTGCCGCATTTACGCGGTATGCAAGTCAAAGAACTCTGGGCCGGTGCATTAATTGGGGTCAGCCTGACTGTCGGTTATGGTACGCAAACCGTGGGGCTGCAGACCATCAGCAGTAGCGAATCGGCATTTTTAACCGCGTTATATGTGCCGCTGGTGCCGATCTTGCTGTGGCTGCTGTTCCGGAAACGGCTGCACATCATGATCTGGCTGGGCGCAAGCTGTGCCTTTATCGGGCTGGTTTTACTGACCGGCAATGGTTTGGGGCAGCTACAGCTGAGTTTTGGTCAGCTGATTACCCTGCTCGGCGCCATTGCGATTGCACTGGAAATTATCCTGATCAGCCATTTTGCCGGACGGGTTAATCTGCAACGGGTCACGGTGATTCAACTGCTGTTCGCCTCCCTGTTTGCCTTTCTTGCCATGCCACTGGTCGGTGAGCAGCAACTGCCGCAATTTTCCTGGATGTTGCTACTCTTGGCTGGCGGTTTGGGGCTGGCCAGTGCCTTGGTTCAGCTGGTGATGAACTGGGCGCAGCGCGCAGTCAGCCCGGCACAGGCGGCAATTATTTATGCCGGAGAACCGGTATGGGCTTCGCTGTTTGGCCGTCTGGCCGGCGAGCGTTTACCGTTTATGGCTTTGGTCGGTGGTTTTCTGGTGGTGCTGGGCGTGATTATCAGTGAATGGAAACCGAAATTTCTGCGTCAGAAACAGCAGCACACGCCATCAGCGAGCGATCTTCCGGACTAAATTTTAGGAAGATCGGTCTGATCATTTAAGCAATTAAGAATACATCGGCTCATTATCATTCAGGCGCATAATACCGCGAATAGCCCGATAGACAATCCACAGCCAAGACAGGCCAATCACCGCCAGACAGAAGGCCGAAGCACCAAAAATGACCTGGGCAAAGCGGTTCGGGTCTTCATCAATAAAGAAAATAAAAAAGAACGGCACAAAGGCCACAATATTCCAGAATAGATACCACCAGAAGCTGCGAATTTGCCAAGTAAAGTGGCTTTCAAAAATCGAACCGCGTACCGCGCCGCGTTTTACATAATTGATGATTAGCGCGACGATTGCCAGCAAGCCGGCACTAAAAATCGCCACGATATACAGAAGGTACAGAATAAAAGTCAGACTACGATTCGGGTCACGGTCAATGGAAGTATTCATATTGTTGTCCTGCACTCCCCGCCCCGCTATGCTCAGAGCGTCAACAGATTAAAAGGAGAAATAAACCATAAAATCAAAAGAATGTTTAAGCCGATTGTACAAAAATAAATTTTACGAAAAGGTTGTTTTTGTGTTTTATGTCGCATTTTTTCCTGTGCCAGCCAGGCCGCCGGCCAGCCCCCCAGAGCCGAAACCAGATGCAGGCTCTGTTCCGGAATCCGGCGGTGACCGAGTTGGGCCGCTTCCTTGTCTTGTGCATACAGCCAATAGCTGAGTGCATTCATCAGGCTAATCAATAACAGCAGCAAGCCGTGCAATAAGCCGGTCAGGGTCAGTACTGCCAGCACGAGAATATAAGCCACACACAGGATTTGCATGGCCGGACGTTTGGCCGCAGGACGCTGCCGCGGCTTGCTCACCACATCAGCACGCGGCTTGACCTGTGAGGCTTTTAAATACACCACCTGCTGGGCCCGATAGCGGCCGCGTTCATCTAGAATGACCTGATAATCCAGTGCACAACCGACAATCGGGCGCGGCCCCGGACGGGCAAAATCCTTGATATGCAAAAATACGTGGTCTTTGTCCGGATCATTGGGCTGAATAAAGCCATAGCCCTTGTCATCAAACCATTCAATTAACCGGCCCTGATCGCGCATTTCCCTACCCTTTATATTTAAGCTGTGACGAACTTTAAGCGCTCAATCAACATATTACGCATCTCGAGCGGATTTTTCTGCAAAATTGCGTCACCGCTGCGTCCTTGCAAAGCATTTTTTTGTGCCACCTGTAAACGCATCATCCAGAAACGGCCAGCAGCCATTGCCAGATACAGCTCCAGACAGGCTTTTTCATCTTCGGTTAAAGGACGAATGCGGTCATAGGCTTTTAAAAAGGCCATGGCTTTGTCTTCATTCAGGCTGACCTGCGGATACTCGGTACAAAAGTCATTTAAGGTAATGGCAATATCAAACAGCCATTCATCCTGATTCAGCTCGTAAAAATCCAGAATGCCCTGCAGCTGATCGCCTTCAAACAGGGTATTGTCGCGGAATAAATCGGAATGGATAAACCCTTTTGGACGGTCCGGATAAATCGCGGTAAGCGCTTCATACAGTCCCAGCAATTTGCTGAGCAGGACTTTATCGGCCTCGCTCAAGCTGGGTTTAATTTCCTGGGATACCGCCAGCCAGTACGCATGATCGCGGACAAAAGCGCGTTTTAAAGGAAAATCTTTTAAGGCCACATGCATTTTGGCCTGTGCCACGGCAATCGCTTCCACCTGAGCGATGCTGGCCGGCATTGGATGCTCGCCGATTAAACGCGGCGCAATCTGGGCCGGTTTCTGTTTAATCGAGTGGATGGCCTTGCCAGCATAACTGAGCGGCACCGCCACAGCCAGACCTGCCTGACCCAAATGTTCCAGTACCGGCACCAGTTCACCGGCTGCCTGTTCATCCATGTCTTCAAACACGGTCAACACATAGTGTGTACCGTCCTGAGCCACCAAAAAGTAATTGGTATTTTGAATACCGCCTTGAATCGGAATCAGATCGACCACCTCAAGTCCATAAGGGGCTGCAAAATCCTGAACTTCCTTTAAAGTCAAAGGCGTATAAACCGACATAGAAAACCTGCGAAAAATCTTACATAAGTTTGATAGAATAGCGTGTCCATCTGCCAAGGTGTAGCGCTTGTGTGGGTGAGTTTCATAATCAGCTGAAATGACTGGAAAAAATTATGCTTGCTAAACGTATTATTCCTTGCCTAGACGTAGATAACGGCCGCGTGGTGAAAGGTGTGCAATTTCTGGATATTCGTGATGCAGGTGATCCGGTTGAAGTGGCGCGTCGTTATAACGAACAGGGCGCTGATGAAATCACCTTTTTAGATATTACCGCTACCCATCATGGCCGTGACACCACCTACCGTACCGTTGAGCGTATGGCAGAAACCGTGTTTGTTCCACTGACTGTGGGCGGCGGCGTGCGTAAAGTCGAAGATATCCGTTTATTACTGAATGCCGGTGCCGACAAGGTCAGCATTAACTCGGCTGCGGTGTTTAATCCGGAATTTGTGCAGGAAGCCTCACAACGTTTTGGCGCACAATGTATTGTGGTGGCGATTGATGCCAAAAAAACCGGCGACAACAAATGGGAAATTTTCACCCACGGTGGCCGCAAACCGACCGGGATTGATGCAATTGAATGGGCCGTGAAAATGGCTGATTACGGCGCGGGTGAACTGCTAATTACCTCTATGGATGCCGATGGTACCAAAGCCGGTTATGACCTGGCACTAATGCGAACCATTAATGACCACGTCAATATTCCAACCATTGCTTCTGGCGGTGTTGGCAATTTACAGCATCTGGCAGACGGAATTTTACAAGGCGGCGCCGATGCAGTTCTGGCGGCCTCAATTTTCCACTTTGGTCAGCACACCATTCCGGAAGCCAAGCAATACTTGGCGGCACAAGGTATTGAAATGCGCCTTTAAGCCCATTGGCTCAAAAATTTCAGAACTGAAAAGAGTGTAGCCATACACTCTTTTTTTATGCGGCAAAGCAAAACAAATAAAAAATGAAGATAAAAAAAAGGAGTCTTGAAGACTCCCTATAAACCAAGAATTGCTACAGCGCTTGGCATTAAAACGTACATATTTCAACAGAATCACCTTCGATGTAGGCAGAAGTTCTGCCGCTATCTTCAGCTTCTTTACTATAGAAAACTTCCCTGAACAGATATTGACCATCAACGCCAATTTTATTGACAATTCACGACAACAGCTTGCAAAGCAGTTGTTTTCAATCAGTTTTATTTGATCTCTATCACATAATTGATCCAGTATTATTGTTCCGCGAATATACTGACTTTGGGCCAATCAACGATGAATTTGCTCAGCAGATAAACAACCGTTATTTAAAACCTACTCAAACCTACTCAATGTGGGTTTGATGTTTAATTCCTACTTCACCATCAAGAACCTAAAGCATTTGCTTTAGGGATTACCTCAATTCCATAGGCTGTCACGGTGTAACTCACCGCCTTAATCAC
>NZ_VPBE01000032.1:0-22238 GCF_013418895.1 Acinetobacter sp. YH12116
GACTCATGAGTGCTCGGTTATATGCGGGCCAATTGGTTGTGCGGTAGATTTTGTGTGCAGGCTTCTTCATTTGAAAATTATATCGCTGAAAAACCCTTTACAGATAGGTTTGTGCAACAAAGCCCTGCGGGTGCAGAATTTAGAAAAAGATTTGGGACAGATGCTTATTTTAAGGGAGCGGCCCTGCCGTACCACTCAAGCCGGACAAGCATTATTGCAGTATTTACAACATCGGCGGCTGCTGGAACAGAACCTGCGTCAGAAATTGACAGGTTATCATCTCCATTCCAATTTTTATCAGGTGCATATCGCCAGTAATGCCGATTCTCTTGCCACTTGGTTATTAAGTGCCCTGCAGGACACCTTAATCCAAGACAAGATCGTGCTGAAATTACAGCTTGAAGATCAGAGTCAAACCCATCACTTACTGGAAACCGGTCAGGTAAATGCCTGTATTTCTACTCAGGCACAGGCCATTGCAGGCTGTATCGCCGAATACCTGGGCAGTATGACTTATCGGATGGTCGCCAGCCCGACATTTGTACAACGCTGGTTTAGACAGGGTATGCATCGTGACAGTTTAAGAGTTGCTCCCGCTGTCATTTATAACCATAAAGACCGGCTGCATAGCGACCAACTGGAACAGCAGTATGGTCTCACTGAATCCAGCTACCCTTATCATCAGATTCCTGATTCAACAGCCTTTGCGAATGCTATTTTTAAAGGCATCGGTTATGGCATGCTGCCCGAAGTCCAAATTGCAGATCGGCTTAAAGATGGCCAACTGATTGAAATTTTGCCTGAGGCAAAAACAGAAGTGGCACTGTACTGGCATCACTGGAAACAGCAATCTGTGGCGATTGAGAAACTGGGACAAGCCTTAAAACAACAGGCAAGGCACTGGATGAATCTGACTGACTCATGATGCTCATCATCCACCTATTGAACACGCCACTGACCTTTAAGCTGAATATTGACCTTTTCTCCAACACCACCTATCGCCTTTTTCATACCAAAATCACTACGCTGAATTTGGGTTGATGATTGCACATCCAGCAATTTCGGATTTCCTGTATTCGGTTTTAAACTGGTATGAAAAACAACCGGACGCGTCACGCCGCGTAGGGTTAAATTGCCGGCAATACGATATTGATCAGGACCTAAAGCGGTAAAACGCGTGCTTTTAAAACTGACGGTTTTATATTTTTGGGCGTGAAATAAATCTTCACCCAGAATCATATGTCTTAAAGACGGTTTACTCAGCTGCAGACTGTCCACATTTAGCACAAATTGGGTCGAGCCCTGCTGCGGTGCTGTTGGATCAAAATGCATGACTGACTGCACCTGCTTAAACTGCCCACCGACCAGTTGCACGCCCATGGACTTAATTTCAAAACCGACTTCACTTTTTGAGGTCAAAGTCCAGCGCTCGGCATAGGCCGGGCTGATACCCAGCAGCATAACGGCCGCACCCAGCAAGTATTTGGTCTTTGACCTTGCTACATGTGACGGGTTCAAGTTCATCGCTTATCTCCTTGCGGCGCAACTGGCTTTATCTTGTTAACAAGATGGAGCTGGCGAGCTTAGGTGAGATTACTACGGTCTTGTGCATGATATTTGTCTTGTAATTGTTGATAAACCGGCGTGTGCTGAAAATTCTGTAAAAATTTGATTGTGCCTGGCGGGAAGGCATCGGTCCAGATTTCTCCACGAAAATAGGCTTCACGTACCGGTGTAGCAGACATGGCACCTTCCAGACTGTCGAGTTCGACCATCTCCCACTCCGGGAAAAATTGCAGATAATAGGAAGACTCATCTTTAAAATGACCAATTAAGCCCACTTTGGCTTCTGGTCCGGCCACCGTGGCCACCAGCATTTTCACCAGTTTCTGCCATTTTTCATCATTATATACATCGACCACATGCACAAACTTGATCCGCTGCTGCTGCTCCGGGCTAAAGTTGGACAGAATCATCTGCTGGCGTTCAGCGGCAGTAAACGGATTTTTGATATTGCGTTCATCTTGTGCAGAGCCCAGTGCCAAAATCACGTTTTCACTTTGCTCCAGCGCGATTAAAATGGTCTGCATATGTGCCAGATGAAAAGGCTGGAAGCGGCCAATAAACACAAGATAATCAAATTTATAATTCATAGCACATCAACTTTTATGAACTCACCAGTTGTGGCGTCAACAATAATTTTCGCCATAATAAGCCCATAAATTCAAATTAATTGAAAGCAAGGATAGTACGATGACACTGAGCTGTATTCAACAACCCCATCCACATTTGAATGCGAATTTAGACAATGGCGTACTGACCTTAGCCATTCAGCGCCCGGAAGCCAAAAATGCCCTGTATGGTGAACTGTATCTCTGGATTGCGCAGGCACTGGACGAAGCCGATCAGAATAAAGACGTCCGCGTAGTAATTTTACGCGGAGCCGATGCTGATTTCAGTGCCGGTAACGACATGCAGGACTTCATGAAGTTTATTCAAACACCATTGCAAGGCAAAGCCGGCGATACACCACCCTTTGTATTGCTAAAAGCTGCTGCACGTTTTTCCAAACCGCTAATTGCTGCGGTGCGTGGTGTAGCCATTGGCATTGGGGTCACGCTGTTATTACATGCAGATTTAGTCTATAGCGACAACACTGCCCTGTTCCAGATTCCATTTGTGAGCCTCGGCCTGTCCCCAGAAGGTGCGTCCAGCAAACTGCTGGTACAGCAGGCCGGTTTCCATAAAGCCGCAGAGCTGCTGCTAACTGCTCAGAAGTTTAACAGCGACAAAGCGCTAAACGCCGGTCTGGTCAATAGTATTGAAGAGGATGTATATGCCACTGCCCAGCAACAGGCGCACATTTTGGCAGCCTTACCACTGGCTTCTCTCAAACAAACCAAAGCGCTAATGAAACACAATCTGGATGAGATCATTGACTGTATTGATCATGAAGCGGAAATCTTTATGAAACGGGTCGGCTCACCGGAAATGATGGAAGCTGTACAGGCTTTTATGCAAAAACGTAAACCTGACTTTACCCAGTTTAATTAAGTATTATGCTCATCAACGTAGGTGCAGTCACTGTACCTACGTTTTTATGGTTTAGCTGTTTTCTCTTTCTTTTATTTCTTTTGTGATGGTTCCCATGTCAAATTCGTCAGATCCCTCATCTTTAAACTCTGCATCATCTTCAACCGAGAAAAAACGCTATTACGAACCGGCACCACAAGATATTGATGTCGAAAACTTTCGTAAAGTCATCACCAGTCGCCGTTCGGTACGTAAATTTACCGACAAGCCCATTCCAGCGGATATTTTAGATGCCTGCCTGGATTTAGCCTTACTGGCACCGAACTCCTCCAATTTACAGCCATGGACCTTTTATGTGGTTCAAAACCCGGCCAAGAAAAAGCAGCTGGTCAAAGCCTGTCTGAGTCAGTTAGCAGCCAAAACTGCGGCCGAGCTGATTGTTTGTGTAGCACGCACCGACCGCATTGATGAAATGGCCAAACTCAATATTTCCGAGTTCCCGTTTCCTGAAGCGCCAGCCCCGGTAAAAAAATACTATAAATTTATTCCCTATAATTATAAAACTGGCTATTTCAATGCCTTCGGTCATTTCAAAAAAGTGGCCTTTAAAGTGGCACGTAGCTTGGACAAGCAATTGCCAGTGTCGGCATTTCATCCGGCCGATGCCAAACTGTGGGCCTCAAAAACCACCGCTTTGGCCTGTGAAAATCTGGTGCTGGCCTTACGCGCTTATGGCTTTGACAGCTGTATGATGGAAGGTTTTGATGAGCCAATGGTACGTAAAATCTTAAAGCTGAATGAACAGCAATATGTGGTGATGGTGATTGCTGCCGGCGAACGTGCGAAAGATGGCGTGTTCTTCCCACAATACCGTTTTGACCGGGCGCTGTTTATCCAGAAAGTTTAAACAAGATGTAAAAAGTCCCGCTTCTCTTTAAGAGAGAAGCGGGACTGCTGCACAAGGGAGAGCTGATTAAAAAGCTCTCCCTCTCTGTCAAATATTTTAATATTCAACAATTAAAACTGCACATCCACCATCTGAATAAACTCAAATGCTGGTTCTTCATAAGGATGGCTATCTTTTAAGGCACGGGCTACATTCGCTGCGTTATCTTCCGGTACAATGATTTCCACCCGCCATTCCTCTACTTTTTCAAGCGTGCCGACTTCCCCAATATACGGGTCTGCGCCACGTAAGGGTTTAAATTGCCCGGTGCCCAGCACCTGCCAGGCACAGTGTTCATAATCGCCGATTCCCCCACCACCGGCTTTAAATACAGCAGCTTTGGTGGCTTCCAGATGCGATTCAGGCACATAAAAAATCAGTTTTAGCATAGTCACTCCCGGTATTGATCTGTCTTTCATACCGTATTGACTGGCCTGTTGTCATCTGCTGTTTGCAAGAAATGACCTAAATCCTGAATAGCACTACATCTGTTTTGAATAGATACAGCACTGATTCCAAACAATTGTCCAGCTTTAGCTATGGCTTTGGATGAAACATAGCGATGGATTAGCGAGAATTATTGAATCTTCGAAATCGATCAGATCCTTTATTTGCTTAGGCTATTCCATTGAGCTCATTATTTATCTCAGCAAGGTAATCTGCTTTAAATTTTTCTTAAGACGCCTACAATATTCAGCATCTCGAAATTATCCTGATCGGTGTCCAAGGTATGTGACTTGATTTGCGCCTGGATATGATCATTCACCTGAAAATGCCTTAACGGGAAACAGTGCTCATTGGCACTATAGGCGCCCGTACTCGGACTGTCTGACAGCAGTTGGGTAATGCTTAAACGCAGGTCATTTTTTCTGGAGATGGAAATCTTATCCTGATTGGCATACTGACTCTGAATGCCCTTGCCATACAGCTGGATACAGAGCTGGTTATACTGTTTTTGCAGCGCCTGCGTGTACTGAAAACCATCACTCCAGACCAGTCCTTGTGGCGCGGTCTGAATTCGGGTTTCCGGGTTTTTCACCAGTGAATCATCACCCAGATGAATTAAATGTAGCCCCTGCTGAAACACCACATGCGCTTCGGTTAAAGGCTTGAGCTGAACCAGATGACTATGCTGATCAATATATAAATGCTGGTTCTGATAGGACAGCAACAGGATTTCCGGTTGATAGCCCTCCATCCAGACCGTGCCGGCAATATGATCCGGATAATCATATTCACGAGGCAGATATAAAGTGTAACGGCCATCGGTCTGAGAATGGGTGTAATAGTTGTGTTCGCCCAGCTGCACATAGATTTTGGCTTGAGCAACAGGCTGCCCACTGGCATCAAATACCTGACCTGAAACCGACCACTTTTCACCTTGTGGCTGCGTACCAGACTGGGACTGGGTTAAACTGGAATGCAGCGGCTGAGCATATCTGACAGACTCCTGAATCTTGGCACTCTCACCACCACAACCGTTCAGCATAATCAAGCTGGTAAAAATAGGAATGACCGTTCGCATCTGCATTTTTGTTATCCACTTTTATAATTATGCTGTTTATTGTACGGTGCCGGGCAAAATCAGCTATCCCCATTTTGGGATGAAACGCCGATAAAAAAGCCACCCGTAGGTGGCTTTTCAAAATAAGGTCAATTAACCAATGAATTTACGTGCGTTACGGAACATACGTAACCATGCACCATCTTCAGTCCATTCTTCAGGTTTCCAGGAATGTTGTACGGCACGGAAGTTACGCTCCGGGTGCGGCATCATAATCGTGGCACGACCATCTTTAGAGGTCACACCGGTAATCCCTTCTGGAGAGCCGTTCGGGTTCAGTGGATAGTGCTGGGTCACATTGCCCTGGCTGTCGACATAACGCAGGCTGATCTGGTTACTCGCATTTAATGCGGCAAAGTCTTCAGCGCTGGCCACAGCACGGCCTTCCCCATGCGCAACCGCGATTGGCAGAATTGAACCTTCCATACCATCAAACAGAATCGAGTTTGATTTTTCTACACGCACGTTCACAGTACGCGCTTCAAACACTTCAGAGGTATTGCGATGGAAACGTGGCCAATGCTCTGCACCTGGAATCAGTGGTGCTAGTTGTGACAGCATTTGACAGCCGTTACAGATACCCACACTGAAGGTTTCTTGACGGTTAAAGAATTTCTCGAACTGGTCACGCAGTTTGGCATTGAACAGCACCGATTTCGCCCAGCCACCGCCGGCACCTAAAACGTCACCGTAAGAGAAGCCGCCACAAGTCACCAGACCTTCAAAGTCATCCAGGCTGATACGACCAGCCAGCAGGTCACTCATGTGTACGTCAACGGTGTTGAAACCGACTTTATCAAATGCAGCCGCCATTTCCACATGACCGTTTACGCCTTGTTCACGTAAAATTGCCATACTAGGACGACGTACATTGATGTAAGGCGCTTCAATCGCTTCATTCAAATCAAAGGTTGGTTGTGCGATTAAACCTTTGTGATCCTTATCTGTGATCAAGGCAAATTCTTGTTCAGCGGTTTCTAAGTTATCACGTAGACGTTGAATTTGATGTGACACTTGAGTCCAAGCCACTTGTAAATCAGCACGTTCAAGCACAAGACCATTGACAGACAATTGATCTGTATTGTTTACAGTACCAACGACAGAAATCGCATCTTTAATTGAAGAGGCTTCAACTTCAGCTTGTAGCGCATCCCAATCTGCTTTGGCAATTTGAAGTACTGCACCAATTTCTTCAGCAAATAATGAAGCAACAGATTGTTCTTCAAGTGCCACACCTAAACGTGAAGCGAACATCATTTCTGCAACAGTCGCAAGCAAACCACCATCACCGATGTCATGGTAAGCTTTGATTAAGCCACGGTTGTTCCAGTCTTGAACCAATGCAAAGAATGCTTTGAAGTCATCGAAGCTGTCGACATCAGGTGTGACTGAACCAATTGCTTTATACACTTGCGCTAAGATCGAACCGCCAAGACGGAATTGACCTTTAGACAAATCGATACGAACCAGTACAGATTCTAGGTTTTTCAATTCTGGTGTTAATGTCTTACGAACATCGGTCACAGGTGCAAATGCAGTAATTACGCCTGACATCGGAGAAGTCACAGACTTGTCTTCGCCTTCATCATTCCACGTGGTACGCATAGACAATGAGTCTTTACCCACTGGAATGGCAATACCCAATGCTGGGCACATTTCCATACCGATGGCTTTTACGCCTTCGAATAATGCTTGGTCTTCGCCCGGTTGACCTGCAGCTGCCATCCAGTTCGCAGACAGTTTAATATCGCCAATCTGGTCAATTTTTGCAGACATCAGGTTGCTGATCGCTTCAGCTACCGCTAAACGTGCAGACGCTGCCGGGTTCAATAATGCCACTGGTGGACGTTCACCCATGGCCATCGCTTCACCGGTATAACCCACCAGGCTTGTGGTTGTTACTGCAGCATCCGCTACAGGCACTTGCCATGGGCCAACCATCTGGTCACGTGCCACCATACCGGTAATCGAACGGTCACCAATGGTGATCAGGAACGATTTAGAGGCAACGGTCGGGTTTTTCAGGACACGGTAAATCGCATCTTTCAGATCTGTCACTTGAGCTGCATCAAAATCATCGCCTTTACGCTCGATGCTTTCATATGAACGGCTCATACGTGGTGTACCGCCCAGCATCACTTGCATTGGCATATCCACTGGCTTGTTACCGAACAATGGATCTTCAACTGTTAAGTGACGTGCTTCAGTCGCTTCACCCAGTACTGCAAACGGACAACGTTCACGTGCACAGATTGATTCAAACAACGCTAGAGATTCTGGACGGATCGCAAGGACATAACGCTCTTGTGCTTCGTTAGACCAGATTTCCATTGGCGACATGCCTGGCTCAAGCGATGGAATCTTACGAAGATCTAGTACCGCACCCAATTCGTGATCGTTCACAAGCTCAGGCATTGCGTTTGAAATACCGCCCGCACCCACGTCATGTACAGATACGATTGGGTTTTCATCTTCCATACGCCAGCAGGTATCAATCACTTCTTGGCAACGGCGTTCCATTTCTGGGTTTTCACGTTGTACAGAAGCGAAGTCTAGGCTCTCACCCATCGTACCGCTGTCTACAGAAGAGGCAGCACCACCACCAAGACCGATGAGCATTGCAGGTCCACCAAGCACAATCAAAAGATCGCCCGGTTGGATCGCATCTTTTTCTACATGGTCAGGACGGATGTTACCGTAACCACCAGCAATCATGATTGGCTTATGGAAGCCTTTTACTTCGCCATTGACGTTTTGTTCAAAAGTACGGAAGTAACCATTTAAGGCAGGACGACCGAATTCGTTGTTAAACGCTGCACCACCGAGTGGACCTTCAATCATGATTTGCAGCGGAGAGGCCATACGCGATGGCTTGCCGTAGTTATCTTCCCATGGCTGTTCAAAGCCTGGAATGTTCAGGTTCGATGTGGTGAAACCGGTTAAACCTGCTTTTGGCTTACCACCACGACCGGTTGCACCTTCATCACGGATTTCACCACCTGAACCAGTTGCCGCACCGGCAAATGGAGCAATTGCGGTTGGGTGGTTATGGGTTTCCACCTTCATCAGGATGTGAGCCGCCTGGCTCTTGTATTTATAAACGTATTGACCGTTTTCTTCTTGCGTTGGGTAGAAACGCTGGGTATCAAAACCTACAATCACCGATGCGTTGTCTTTATATGCTGACAATACATCGGTTGGTGATTCTTTATAGGTGTTTTTGATCATCTGGAACAAAGATAACGGCTGAACTTCACCATCAATGGTCCATTCTGAACCGAAGATTTTATGACGGCAATGCTCAGAGTTGGCTTGCGCAAACATCATCAGTTCGATGTCGTTCGGGTTACGGCCCAGTTTGGTGAAAGCTTCAGTCAGATAATCAATTTCATCTTCAGACAGTGCAAAACCAAATTCATTGTTGGCTTTAACCAGTGCTTCTTTGCCCTGACCCAGAATATCAATCGAGTTTAACGGTTTTGGTGCGGTTTCCACGAACAGTGCGGCTGCATCTGCAATGTCAGTAAACACGCTTTCGGTCATGCGGTCATGCAAGATCTGTAATGCTTCTTTAGAAAGCGCTTTTACACCTTTTAGGGTAAACAGCAATCCGCGCTCCATACGGTGCACTGGAATATTACAGTTGGCAAAAATATCCGTCGCTTTGGATGACCACGGCGAAATGGTACCGACACGTGGGGTCACTAAAATTTGGACTTCGTCACTGGCAGGCTGACGTAATTCAAAAGATGCGCCATCATTTAACAGCGCTAAAGCTGATTGTTGCTGCTGCTCGTTGAGCGCTTGGTCAAACAGATAGATCCATTGGCTATCGAAAGATTGAACAGAACTAATTGACGATAAACGTGATAATAGTTGAGTTTTCTTAAAAGAAGAATGTGCAGGTGCACCGGCCACGATAAACATGCTGATTTTGGCTCCACGGGCAGATCTTTTGGACCTCGCCACAATGTGACTTGAAGAGAGCGCATATTCTACTGTGAAATGAGCCAATCAGCTAGAGAGGAAACAAGAATACTCGTACTAAAATATTTGATATTTTTAAAATAATACTTTTATTATCAGGCAAAAGAATTGAATTTAGCCGAAAATCTTAACATAAATTGTAATAGAAAAATTAATTTTTTTTTAAGAATAGTTCTACTCAGGAAAATTGTCTTATTTTTCAACAGTTCTATAAGCATGATGAAAGCTAGCCCTAGATTGTCTGAATAGCCTGCTGCAGAACCAGAAATTAAATTTTTTGTACGAATTAATCATCCTGAAAGCTGAGTACTCATATCCACCCGAAGAGAGCGTTGCTGTCATCCGCTCAGGATCCCTTTGGTCTTTGCCTTTGTGAACCTTGAACCCTGAGACTTCACCCTCTTAGATGGGATTTTTACGTTCAATATTTCTATTATTTTTCGTCCTGTATTCTCTTGAGTTTAACTTGATTTATTCACCTAAAAGAAAGAATGAAAATATGCAAATCCAACCCTTATAATCTCATACCACGAATATGTCACAAGAGTTTTTTCCATTATGTATTTCACTTCCTAATATCAGGGATAATCTAGTAGATAATATATAGATATTCTCAAGGAAAAAGCCCTATATAAATATCCACCCTAAAATTATCTTTGCATCTATTTGATAAATGATTACTTATCTTTCATAAAAAACACTTATCAATAATATGAAGAAATAACATTTAAAATAAATTTTATCCAATTCATTCTACAAAAATTGGTTTAAAATATAAGCTTTGAGTAGCAAGTAAAAATCGAAAAAATATGTATTTTTTAAGTTTTGTTACTTTTTTTAACATTTTAAATTAATGCAAACTTCAATAAGTTTTAATCCAATCTATAAATCACTGTAATTCCTAAAAAATATTCATATATTTGACCCTGCAAAATCATAGTTTTTTATTTAAAAACCACCCCTATATCAGTAAAAAACCTTACTTCCCACTGACTTCATCAGTGAATTTGATGGTTTTATGTTAAGCTCTAGCTCAATTGCTGAGGCAAGGTCCATTTTTGGACTCACCTACGTACATCTTTTTATGCTGTGGATCAAATATCGGCTAGATATTTAAACACCAGATTTCTCATTTTCCGCAGCTTTATGCTCTGCCTGTTTTAGAGCCTTAGTCCGTCACCAAAAGATTTGTTTTTTAAAATAAAGGTGCCTCGCTTAAGGAGTAATTATGTTTCAATTCACTAGTACAACCACTGTACTATTGATGGTGCTTTTTTACGGCATTACCTTTGTACTGTCGTTACGTATTAAACAAAAAAATGAAAATGTCGATGGCTATATGGTCTCGAATGGTTCTATTGGCTTTGGTATGTCTGCGGCCAGCATGACCGCAACTTGGATTTGGGCAGCGTCATTCTATGCAGCTGCCTCTTCAGGTTATAAATACGGCGTTTCCGGTGCCTTGCACTACGGCCTCTGGGGCGCGCTGATGATTTTGTTTATTTATCCTTTTGGTAAGCGCTTTCGTGAGTTGGCACCCAATGCACATACGCTGGCAGAAATTATGCATGCCCGCCATGGCAACCAGAGCCAGATGATTTTGGCAGGTTCCAATATTGTGGGAAGTGTCATCAGTTTGATGGTGAATTTTACTGCAGCAGGTGCCTTGGTCGAAATTTTATCTCCCCTAAGCTTTGTACATGGCGTCTTGATCACCGGGATTGGTGTGCTGTCTTATACCCTCTGGTCTGGCTTCCGTTCCTCTGTATTTACCGATTTTGGCCAGCTGGTGGCGATGATCGTGGCGGCGGTGATCATTATCCCAACGCTGTTCTTCACTTTGGGCGGACCGTCCCTGTTTCAAACGGGTATTCACAACCTGCAGCCTGAACAGCTCGATTTCTTCTCTAAAACTGCATTTCTAGAACAAGGTGCGCCTTTCTTCGTCGCAGTCCTGGCGTATGCCATCGGTAACCAGACCATTGCCCAGCGTTTATTTGCGGTACGGGAAGACTTGATTAAACCCAGTTTTATTACGGCGACGATTGGTTATGCCGCGATTGTGATCGGGTTGGGGATGCTCGGCTTACTGGCCTTGTTTGCCGGAATTCAACCGATTGATGGCAACTTGAATAACCTGATTCCACAAATGGCAGCGACGTATCTCTCTCCATTTATGGTGGCTCTGTTATTTATCATGGTGATCGGTGCGCTGTCTTCAACGGCTGACTCGGATCTGTCTGCGTTATCTGCGATTGTGATGACTGACATTTATGGAAAACAGATTGCCAAAAACCAACCTAATCCCAAGAAAATGCTGTTTATTGGTCGTATAACCATGATTGTCGCCACCATGCTTGGGATCATTATCGCCACTTTAAAATTTGACATTTTATCAATGCTGATTTTTGTGGGTGCACTTTGGGGGTCTATTGTATTTCCGGTAATTGTCAGCCTGTATTGGGACAAAGTGAATTCTCGTGCCTTTAACTGGTCGGTCGGGCTCGCCTTCGTCAGCTTCCTGATTGTCCGTTTTGAATGGATTCCAATCCAGGGCTTGATTGCGCTTGGCTTTGAGCTACTTGCAACCCTGGGTATTGGTGTGGTGCTGGGTCTGATGACCTTTGGTTTCTTCGGCAAAAAAGTCGGTTTGGTGGTGGGTATCTTGGCCAGTATTGGCTTCATGCCATGGACCATCGGCTTCTTGCGTGAATACGGCACCTTATTAAGTTCACTGACTGCTTATGGCAGTAGTGCTCTGGTCTGTACTGTTCTGACCTTGGTCTACAGTAAAGAACGATTTGATTTTAAACAAATCAACAAGATGGTGATTGAATTTCACCAGCTATCTGAGAAAAGTAAATAAGGAGATTTCAGATGACTAGTCAATTATTGACCCTATATGTACTTTTTTGGCCGTTGATCGCAAGCCTGGTCTTGTTCACAATTTGCTTGAATGTCTATAAAGATGCACAACAAGCCAAGGAAACTGGTGAAGGGCTGGTGTAATTTTAACTCTTCATGAAAAAGCAGGCTCATTTGGCCTGTTTTTTTATGGCCGTTTCATATTGTTTGAATCACTTGTCTATATTGAGGAGCAAGATTTTTTCTGCTTTTCATTCCCATGACAATTCATGTCGCCTCACTCTAGTACTGGGCTTGGTTTTTTGGCATGATGCAAAGCAGTAAATAATTGAATAATGATAAATGACACAGATGCGTTGGTTAGAACTGCTTTCGACAGTTCGGATTGGTAGTAAAAAGCAAAGTACTGAACAGGCGCGTAGCCCGTTTCATAAAGATTATGACCGTATTATTTTCTCGCAGAGTTTCCGGCAGCTGAACCGCAAAACCCAGGTCCATCCGCTTACCCAACATGATGGTATTCATACCCGCCTGACCCATTCGCTGGAAGTGTCCTGTATTGGCCGTTCACTGGGGATGCTGGCAGCAGAAAAAATCAAGGATCAACTGCCTCCGTGGATTACCCCGGCCGATGTCGGCGCGATTATTCAGGCTGCCTGTCTGGCGCATGATATTGGCAATCCGCCTTTTGGTCATGCCGGTGAATATGCCATTCGTGAATGGTTTGATGATGCCTCGCATACCGACTTTTTAAAGGACCTAAGTCCGGAACAGGAAGCCGATGTACGCCAGTTTGAAGGCAATGCCCAAGGCCTGCGCCTGCTGACCAAAATTGACTATCATCCGCATGATGGCGGTATGCGTCTGACCTATGCCACCTTGGGTGCCTATTTAAAATATCCGTGGCTGTCGAAAACCATGGCCTCGCAGGGCAATCGTCCGGCCAGTCAGCGCGCCAAATTCGGTTGCTATCAGGCAGAAAAAGACATTCTGAAACAGATTGCCGAACAGCTCGGCCTGATTGAAATCGGACCTTATCGTTATTGCCGCCATCCGCTGACCTATTTACTCGAAGCCGCAGATGACATCTGCTATGCACTGATTGATCTGGAAGATGGCATTATCCTGAACATGCTCAGCTATGATGAAGTCGAACCGATTTTCCTGAACCTGATTGGCGATTATGGCATGCCGGAAGAACTGTCTTTGGACAGCACCACCTGGCAGCAGAAAATTGCCGCGCTACGTGGCCGGGTGATGAAACGTCTGGTCGATGAAGTCACCAGCGCCTTTGCCAAGCAGCATGACCAGATTCTTTCGGGCCAGCTGAAAGGGACCTTGCTGCAATATTGCTCGGCCGATATTGAAATTGGCATTAACCGGGCCAAAGAACTGGCGCGTGATAAAATTTTTGAACATCCGCAAAAAGCCGGTCTGGAAATTATTGCCCATCAGAGCCTGCAAAGTATTCTGGATGCCTTTATTCCGCTGACCACACCGCATAAAACCTTAAGCTTTAAAGAGCAGCGGCTGATGGCGATTTTGCAGCGTTCCGGTGCCCATTTTGGTCCAGATCACTATGACAATATCATGCAGGTGCTGGATATTATCTCAAAATTCTCGGATCATCAGGCGTATAACCTGGCGCAGGAATTACAAGGCAATAAAGCCGGATTCTTTTAAGTACAGCCTGCCGTTTTGGGAGAACCTCCAAAACTGCTTTATACTTTTGCGCGTGCTGACATTGCTTGTGCAACACCCCGGCCCATCGGCTGTATATCGCAGAGCATCACAGAAAAGTGGATGACTTCAAGATGCAGACGACAGGCTCGGAACTGAAAAATTTAACCGAATAGAAGTGAATAAACTGAATGATTGGATGTCTGATTGGTGAGGTGTTTGCCCTCGAAGCCCCTACGGTCTTATTAAATGTCAATGGTGTGGGCTATGAAGTCGATACACCGCTGTCTACATTTTGCCAATTACAAAAAGGCCAGAAAGTCACCTTATGGACCCATTTAGCAGTCCGTGAAGATGCTCAACTGCTATATGGTTTTCTTGATGCGCAGGAAAAAACCATTTTCCGCACCCTGCTCAAGGTCAACGGTGTTGGTCCAAAAATGGCACTCGGCATTCTATCGACTTTAAGCGTCGACATGCTGATTCACACGGTTGAACATGAAGATATTAACACCCTGGTCAAAGTACCGGGTGTCGGCAAAAAAACCGCTGAACGACTGATGATTGAACTGCGCGACCGCTTTAAAGCGATGGCTGCCGGCAATACACCAAGCAACACCAGCAGCGCACAAATCCAGTTTATGGGGAACTCTGCCGTGGCCGAAGCCGAAGCTGCGTTACAGTCACTGGGTTACAAACCACAGGAAGCACAAAAACTGGTGAATGCTGCCAAAGGCGACTTCACCGAAGCCAGCGACATTATCCGGGCAGCATTAAAGTCGATGAACAAATAGAAAACTCTATCTTGCCTCAAGGCCAGCATGACATACGCGAAAATGTCATTCGCAACTGTTTAGGGCAGGAAGTATTTGCACAAAAATCTTTCTGCGATATAGTCGAAACGAATCATCTTTTGACGAGTTTTGCGAATGACGATGGTTTTGCTTACTTTTGCCGAATGAGAAATATATTTCGCAAGGTAAGGCCAACCGCAGGTTATTCCCGAAATTTAATTTTCTTGGAACATCCGTCAAAAAGCGCTTTTGACGTCTGCCCCATTAAACTGTATTTACCTGAAGTTTACATAATATATGCAAGACCGTCTTATCAGTGGTTCTGAAAAACCCGAAGATCAAATTGATCGCGCCATCCGCCCCACCTCCCTCGATGACTACATCGGTCAACCGGTGGTGCGTGAACAAATGGAAATCTTTATTGGTGCAGCGCGCGGCCGCGGCGAAGCCCTCGATCATACCCTGATTTTCGGCCCACCGGGCTTAGGTAAAACCACCCTAGCCAATATCATTGCCCGTGAAATGGGCGGCAACCTGAAATCGACTTCGGGGCCTGTGCTTGAACGTGCCGGTGACTTGGCAGCCATGCTGACCAACCTTGAAGAAGGCGATGTACTGTTTATTGATGAAATTCATCGCCTGTCACCAGTGATTGAAGAAATCCTCTATCCGGCGATGGAAGATTACCAGCTGGACATCATGATTGGTGAAGGCCCGGCAGCGCGTTCGATCAAACTGGACTTGCCGGCATTTACTCTGGTCGCCGCCACCACGCGGGCCGGTCTGCTCACTTCGCCGCTGCGTGACCGTTTCGGGATTGTGCAGCGTTTAGAATTCTACTCGGTGGAAGATCTGACCCATATCGTAAAACGTTCTGCCAGTTTAATGGATGTCCCGATGACCGAAGAAGGCGCGGCAGAAATTGCCCGCCGTTCCCGCGGCACACCGCGTATTGCCAACCGCTTGTTGCGCCGGGTACGTGACTATGCCCAGGTCAAAGGCACCGGCGAAGTCACCCATGCAATGGCCCAGCGCGCTCTGGATATGCTCAATGTCGATAAAGATGGCCTAGACACCCTGGATCGTCGCTATCTGTCGATGTTACTGGAACGTTTTGATGGCGGACCTGCCGGGGTTGAAGCACTGGCCGCAGCCATGGCGGAAGATTCAGGCACCTTGGAAGATGTGATTGAGCCTTATCTGATTCAGCAAGGTTATGTGATGCGTACTGCACGTGGCCGGATTGCCACCAATATGGCTTATTTGCAGTTTGGCATGACCCCGCCGGAACCGAAATAACAGCAATGCCTGACCTTCATTGCTTATGAGATGATGAAGGTCTTTGATAAATAACAACTTGAATACATACTCGAACAACAATAATGATGACCGAACAACAACTAATTCAACACCTTCAGCGGCATTTTGATGAGCTGATAGAGCAATTGCAGCCAATCCGGCCCCTACCTTATAGCAAACCATTCCAGTTTTTCAGTGAATCTGAACTGAACTATCTGAACCAGCTTTTGCAAGGCAATCTCAGTCCCTGACTGAGCTTCGACTTTAAAAATGAACGCGGCAAAATCATTGATGCAGATCGAGCCGGCATTGAACAGATCGACCTGCATCGGCATGGACACTGGTCTATCGACGCCATCCATTTTGATCAGCTATGTGTCATCCACTGGATTAGCCTGTATTTTTCTGAAGAACTTAACCCCTTTATTGAAACCTATACCCAACCACCCGCTTCAGTAAAACCGAAACAGAAGCTTGCCCTGATTCTGACATTAGTGGCTGTGCTGGGCGGAATTGGCTGTTATCTGCTGCAAGACGCTGTAGGGATTGTCTTATCTGTGGCTGCGTTCTTTCTTAGTCTGATCTGGTATGGCTTACTTTAGCTACGGCAATATTTTGCCAATAAGCAGCCTCAGCAGTTTGAGCGAACTTTCGTGATCAGCAGCTATTTCGCCTTGCATCTACGCGATTATGCGGTGGAGCGGCTGTACCTCAGTCATCCGGACAGTGCCTAAAACCGCGCTATCAAAATTGCCAATAGTCAAGCACAGGCGGTATGGCAAAAAAAAAGCATAAATCACGTGCCAATTCACTTAATTCAACCTGTACCGAACGATAAATATCCAATCTTGGCTCTACATTCTTTATACCTTTGCCACTGGATTTGACACCTTGTGCCATAGGAGCAAAAAGTCATTATGCTAAACTGCAAAGCCAACCCAGTCGGGCATTTGACAGAACCTCAGACAACTTCAATCCAGTTCTGTACGGCCCTTCCAGACCAAAACTGAAAATTGTAATGGAACAGTATCATGGCGAATAAATTTGAATTTCAAATTCGTATCTATATGGAAGACACCGATGCAGGCGGGATTGTATACCATGCCAATCATATTCGTTTCATGGAGCGCACCCGGACCGAATGGCTGCGTGCTTCCGGCGTCGATCATTATTGGCATCAAAACGACTATAACTTTGTCGTGCATAAAATTAATGTCAAATATATGCGTCCAATCTTAATGGATGATCTGATTACTGTTACAGCAAGTGTTGTTTCGTGTAAAGCAACGTCATTTGTATTGCAACAAAATATTTATCGTGGTGAAATCATGCTTGCTTCTGGTGAGGTGGAATTGGCATGTTTAAGTTCTGAAATGCGTCCACGTCGCCTTCCGGATGAAATTCGTGGCCTGATTCTAAAAGAGCTAGGACAGGACCAAGACTAAAAACTTATGGCACTACGTAACTATGGCAACACAATTAGAATCATCTCTACAAGTCTCTGATCTTATTTTGCAGGCAAGCCCTGTGGTACAACTGGTCATGTTGGTGCTGTTACTGGCCTCCTTGTATAGTTGGTATCTGATCGCCAAGTTACATCTCAGTTATAAAAAAGCCCAGGCCGATGATAATCATTTCCAGAAAATCTTCTGGTCTGGTGCTGAATTAAATACGCTATATAACAACGCCCAACTCAATTCCAAACGCACCGGCCTGGAAGATATTTTCTATCAGGGTCTGGGTGAATTTCTCAAATTGAAAAAACGTCATGCCCCGACTGCACAAAGTCTAGAAGGTACCGAACGTATTTTACGTGTCGGTTTAAGCCGTGACCAAGGCCAACTGGAACAAGGCTTAGGCGCGCTGGCCAGCATTGGCTCTGTGGCACCGTATATTGGTTTATTTGGAACCGTGTGGGGCATTATGAATGCCTTTATTGGCCTGGCCGATGTCGATCAGGTAACACTGGCTACCGTTGCACCGGGGATTGCCGAAGCGCTGATTGCCACCGCAATTGGTTTATTTGCCGCAATTCCAGCTGTACTGGCCTTTAACCATTACACCGCCAAAGGTGAAAGCCTCTATTCAGACCGTGCCTTATTTGCTGAAGAAATGGTGGCCTTATTACAACGTCAGTCTTTGGGTTCAGCACGGGAACATGACTAATGGCCATTCAACGTTCCGGACGCTTCGAGCGTATTAAAAAGCCCTTAAAAAGTGATATGAACGTGGTGCCTTACATCGACGTGATGTTGGTGCTGCTGGTCATTTTTATGGTCACTGCCCCAATGATTACCAGCGGCATCAATGTCGATTTGCCGCAGGCCAATGGCAATCCGATTGAATCCAAAGATGCGCCAGCTGTGGTCAGTCTGAACAAAGACGGCCAGTATTTTCTGAAATACAAAGCCCAAAACTCCAGTCAGCCGCTAACACTCAGTGAACTGACTGCCGTATTAAGTGAAGCACAGCAACAGGCGCAAGCAGAAAATAAAGAACTGCATGTGGTGATTGAAGGTGAAAAATCTCGTGCGTATGGCGAAGTCATGGCCCTGATGAGCAGCCTTCAGGACGCCGGTTTAACTCAAGTTGGCTTACTGACTGAGCCATTAAAGTAAATGATGAAAAGATTGCAAAAACCACCGTTTCAGCAAAAAGCACTGGCCATTGGCTTCACGCTCGGCGTGCATGTCATTGCCGTGGTGGGTTTACTTTATCTGGGCATGAGCCAGCCACCGGAGCCACCCAAACAGATTCGGACCGTGCTGATTAAACCGGAAGATTTACCCCCTGTTACCCGTGAAGAAACCGAGTTTGCTGAAACTGCACATGAAAATGTGGAAGCCGAGATTCAGCAAACCGCGACTCCGGTTGAAGATGCCCCGGTAATTCCGGTCGCACCGCCACCTCTGCCGCAACCAGAACCGGCCAAAGCACAACCAAGCAATACCGCAGCACAGCAACAGGCCGAACAGCAAAAACGCCTGGAAGCACGTGCACAAGCGGAAGCAGAAAAATTACAGGCACAACAGGCCCAGCGCGCCAAGGCTGAAGCTGAACGTAAAGCCCAAGCCGCTGAAAAAGCCAAGGCCACTGCACAGGCCAAAGCCGAGGCAGAAGCCAAACGCCGCAGCGAAGCTGAAGCCCTGCGTAAGGCAGAAGCAGCAGAAAAAGCCAAACTTGATGCACGTCGTAAGGCGGAAGCGGAAGCCAAACGTAAAGCCGAAGCGGCAGATAAGGCCAAGGCTGATACGGCAGCCAAGGCGAAGGCAGATGCAGAGGCGAAACGCAAAGCCGATGCTGAAGCCAAACGCAAAGCCGAGGCTGCGAATAAAGCCAAAGCAGAAGCAGCAGCCAAAGCCAAGGCGGAAGCGGATGCTAAACGCAAAGCCGAAGCAGCTGAAAAAGCTAAAGCGGATGCAGCGGCGAAAGCCAAAGCCGATGCAGAGGCCGAAGCCCGCGCTGAAGCAGAAGCCAAAGCCTCGGCGGCCAAACAGGCGGCTGAAGAAGCGGCACAAAAGAAAGCTGAAGCCAAACGGATTGCCTCTACAGCCAAACGCGATTTTGAAAACAAGATCCGTCGCGCCTGGGATATTCCGGTCGGCTCTTCTGGCAAAACTGCCACGGCACGGGTTACGCTAACCGACAGCGGTTCGGTAGCCTCGGTGATTGTGAACTCCAGTGATCCGGACATGAAAGCCAGTGTCGAGGCCGCGGTACGTGCTGCTGCACCATATCCAATGCCTTCGGACCCGGATGCACGCCGTGAAGCACGCAGTTTCACCTCAAGCTTTACTGCCAAATAAGCTGACTCACCATCCTGTCAAAAGCCGGGATGGCCTGTTATTTTTCAGTTACACTGCATAACAAGCGACAAAATTTTATTCACTTTTCACAGTGTTATAACAGTTTGGTCATAATTCTCTGCTTTAAATCTCAAATAAGCATGGCATTATGTAGAACAATCACATCAACAAGAATTATGTTTTGAGTAAATAGCGAATGATGGAAATGAAGCCTAAACATCTACTTTGCTTGGCAATTTTTACCGCTTTGGGTCCAATAATGGTCTCTCAAACCTATGCCCAGCTACATCTGGAAATTGCCAAAGCACCTGCAGAAGCCCCGAAAATTGCCATCATTCCGTTTAGTAATGATCAAAGCATTTACCCGATTGTTGAAAATGACCTGAACCGTTCCGGCAAATTCACCAGCTCATCAAAAAACTTGCCGGCAAGTGCAGCAAATAATAGTCCTAATGCCGCTGCCTGGCAGGCCGCCGGTGTACCTTATGTGGTGACTGGTACCAGCAAGCCAACCGCAGATGGTGGCTTTGAAATTCACTATCAGCTGTATGATGTGCAAAAGCAGCAGTATTTATTAAACGAATTACTGACTGTACCGGCTTCACGTACCCGTCAGGCTGCGCACATGATCAGTGACACCATCTATGAAGCACTGACCGGTATTAAAGGCGATTTCAGTGGTCGTATTGCCTATGTCTTGCGGAATCCGGCTACTCCGGAGCAGCGCTATACCCTGCAAATTGCCGACACCGATGGTGAACAGCCAAGAACCATTCTGACTTCACGCGATCCAATCTTGTCGCCGGCCTGGACGCCAGATGCCAAGAAAATTGCCTACGTGTCCTTTGAAACCAAACGCCCTGCGATTTATGTTCAGGATTTATCTACCGGTTCACGTGAAAAACTGGCCAGCTTCCGTGGCTTAAATGGCGCACCAAGCTTCTCTCCAGATGGTTCACGCATGCTGTTTACTGCTTCAATGCACGGCAATCCGGAAATTTACGAGATGGATCTGGGCACGCGTCAACTCAAGCGCATGACCAATGACAGCGCCATTGATACAGAAGCACGCTACGCACCCGATGGTAAATCGTTTATTTTTACTTCAGATCGTGGCGGCTCAGCGCAAATCTATCGCTATGACCTAAATACCGGCAGCAGCAAACGTCTGACCTTCCGCGGCGCATTTAATGCGCGTGGTACTTTAAGTGCCGATGGTAAAAAACTGGCGCTGGTTCATCGTCCAAGTGGCAGCAATTATAAAGTTGCGATTCAGGACATTAATACCGGCATTACCAATATTCTCACCCCAACCAGCCTGGATGAATCTCCAAGCTTCTCACCGAATGGACAGATGGTGGTCTATGCAACCCGTGAAGGTGCGCGTGGCCTGCTGTCTATTATGTCTTTAGATGGTCGTTTCCGTATGAATTTGCCAAGTGAACAAGGTGAAGTGCGTGAACCGGCTTGGGCACCAAAATAAGAGCAACTGAACAACCAAGTTTCATGGAGATGAAAATGAACGCAGTAAAATTATTTGTATTGCCTGTACTGGCCTCAGCGCTGGTGATGACTGGCTGTGCCAACCGTAAGCCTGCAACCGATGTTCAAGCAGGACAAACACCGACCTCTTCAACCACGGTCAATACACAAGGCTTAAGTGATGATGCAGCCTTGAATGCACAAAACCTGGCCGGTGCATCTGCCAAAGGTGTAACTGAAGCCAATAAAGCATTCTTGGCGAAACGTGTGGTGCACTTTGACTATGACAGCAGCGAACTGTCGAATGAAGACCTGCAAACCTTACAGGCACATGCACAATTCCTGATGGCCAATGCCAACTCGAAAGTCGCGCTTACAGGTCATACCGATGAACGTGGTACCCGTGAATACAACATGGCCCTTGGTGAGCGTCGTGCCAAAGCAGTCGAAAGCTTCCTGGTCACCACAGGCGTGAATCCGGGTCAATTGGAACCGGTCAGCTATGGTAAAGAAATGCCGGTTAACCCAGGTCATGATGAAAGTGCCTGGAAAGAAAACCGCCGTGTTGAAATCAACTACGAAGCGGTACCACCTTTACTGCGTTAAAATTGCATGATTGAGCAGAGTTGCTCAATATAAAAAAGCGCTCCATCGGGCTAATGCCAGTCAGTTAAGAGATTGACTGGCTTTTTCTTGGGTATTTTTGAGGTTTTCCTTTTACAACCCTTGGATAACTCCTCACTCTTCTCTCAGGTATAACATACCGATTAGATTTCTCCATT
>NZ_VPBE01000033.1:0-21480 GCF_013418895.1 Acinetobacter sp. YH12116
CTGAATAGCCGGCACTTTTGCAAATTTACCTTGTCTCTATAAGCTCACATCAATTTCAGGTAAGAATAACAATAGATAGTGAACCGTACCGGGTTTGTCGGAGACTTTTTATTTAAGTTAGGCCACCTGACCTAACGGGTTAATCTTATCATTGTACATTGCTTCAAACTCAAAAGGCGATACATTGTCAACGGCATTCTAAAATTGACCCCTTTTACCTTACAAATGGCAAAGTAAAATTGCCCCCTGAAATCAGAGAAAGAGCGGTTCAATTATTGATTGAATCTGAAAAAGATTATCCTTCTACTTGGGCAGCAATCACAGCTATTGATCCTAAAATCGGTTGTACTCCTGAAACATTGCGTGTTTGGTATCAAAAATATTTAGATCAACAAAATCCTGTCAAAGTACAACAGATATCTGATCAAGAAAAAATGAAGGGTAATCCCCCCTAAAATACTAGCTCTTTAAAAGAGGCAGTATTATGCTTTTACAACATGGTGTTTAACTTGAGAAACTGAATTTAAAACAATCTACTGTAACTCTTCCAGACAGATATGAAATTAATCCACCCCTAGCCCCTTAAACACAGCATCTACCGGATCTGAATAAAAGCTGGTCTGGAACTTGGTAAACAGTTCCACAGGAATCGTTGGGATATCTGCCGCACTACTCATTGGCAAAGCAACCTTCTTGGCACCCGCATCAAAAGCAACTTGCAGACATTCGGCAATACTTTCCACCGGTGTCACTGAACCACCCAAGCTCATATCACCCAGTACCACCATCTGACTTTGAACCGATCGTCCTAAGAGGCCAGAAGCTAAAGCCACTAAACTTGGCAGAGCAAGATGGCTGAGCGGGCCGGTATTCTGTAATTCCACCACATGTAAATGGAAATCATGTTCCAGCACCTTACTCCCCCCCGAGATCCGGGATGCATTGGCCTTGAAGTAATCAAAAGCAATCTTGACCTGTTCTTTGGCACTACTTGAATTCCATAAGCCAGATGTCGCCAATTTTCCTGAACCTTTAGTGACTTGAAGTTCTAAGCGGTATAAGCCTGGCATGCCCTTATTACTGAGGCCAATGGTATACAGGAAGCCTGGTTTAGCAGGACCTTCGGGAATAAGTCCACCTCTACCCTGCTCTTTTACCGAAACAAAATGCTCTTCTAGGGTGTCATTGTCGATATAGCTAAAATGCACATCATAGAATTCCATCCCCCCAATTTTTTTCAGCTGTTCTTTGACCCGACGGCGCACCTGCAGCGCATATTCCAGGCATTGCCGTACATCTTCTTTGTTAAATTGACCATGTGGGTAGAGCAGCTTCATCAATCCAGAAACCGTCTTGCGAACGGCAATCACATCACGCTGATTCAGGTTATTCCCTAGCTTAAAGTACTTCTCAATGGCATCCGCAAAACTACGCTTACGCATTTCCCGGAAGAACTCAGCCAGATAATCAACGATCAAGCCATAACGGTTGGTAAAGAATTCCGGGCGCATTTTCGGAATTTCCCAACCCGGGATATAGGCATGAAAGCGATCAAAGAATGCTGAATCGATCATGGCTTCAGGAAAAGGAGCCAATAAGTGGCTAGTCTTCACCAAGGATTCAACACTTTGGTTAATATTACCCACAAAAACCATCGAAGCTGAGGCTTCCATCTGTTCACGACCACGGGCAAAAGATCCTGAGGCCATGTAGTCTTTCATGATCTGTACGCCATCTTTGTCCTTAAAGGAAATACCGGCGACTTCATCAAAAGCTACCACATCCCATAAGCCTACCAGACCAATACGGCGGCTACTCATGTTATAGAACAGGTTGGCGACAGTCGTTTGCCCACCAGAGACTAAAATACTATTCGGTGAACACTCTTTGTAAATATGGCTTTTCCCGGTACCGCGTGGTCCCAGTTCACAAACGTTATAGTTATTTTCAACGAACGGAACCATACGCGCTAATAGGTGCCATTGCACGTCCTCTTTTAACGAAGCCGGTTCCATGCCGATCGAACGGATTAAACTCTCGCGCCACTGATCCGTGCTTAATGCTGTTCTGCCACTGAAGAGTTCATCCATATTCATATTCGGCATTTGAATCGGCTTGAGTAAGCTCACGCCAAATGGAGAACTAGTCTGTCCTTCTTCAAAATAATAACTGAGCGTAGCAATGACCCAGATACCACCAACAAGTAATTTTTCATACTCTTTGACGATGCCTGCCGAGATTTCGGCATCTTTGATGCCCAGATTACTAAATGATGCTTCGTATTTGTCTTTACGCTCATTCAGCTTTACGGTCACCCGATCAATGACCTTATAACTGCCACGCTCACGAACCAGGGATTTCACCTTCTCAGCTTCATCAGGTCGTACATAGTTCTCTGCCAGAACCGTCTTTACGTTACGTAGTCCCTGTTCAATGATCTCTGGATCATCCGAGGCACAGTACATCCCTAGCAGGTATTCGAGTACATAGACCGGGACATTGGCCCCTTCTTTGATCAGTTTAGTCAGATCCTTACGTACCACCCGCCCAGCAAAGTGTTCATTCAGCAGCTGATCCAGTTCTTTATCGTTAGCAGATTCCATGTAGGCTACGCTCTATCGTTAATTCGTTATCAGAAGAAGTCATCGGTAAATGCCAAATCAATGGTGACCTTATAGCGTTGCATCTCGATATTCAGGTCTTTGTCCTTCAGTACCAGGAAGTAATCTTTCTTACGGTCAAAATCAGTGCCAGACAATGACAGTCTGACCTGTTTGACCCGATCGGCAACAGAATCGGTAGCGCTATCAAAAGTCAAAGTTTCTTCACTGGAAACTTTAAGATCCCCATCATAAATGGCAATGGATAAAGTCACTGGCATGACCAGCTCACTGACAGCTTCAGTTTGCATCAAATCAAACTTCTGGATGTTATTGACCATCTTCAGCGTGGATTTGGTAGAAATGACCTCAACTTTACGCTTGGTCCGCTGTCCAGCCTTTTCACCACGTAGCTGTTTTACCATCAGTACCGGTACCACAATTTCCTGAGGCATGATGCCGCCATGCACGAAACGTGAGCCTCCTACGAAATGGAAACGGTTCGCCCCTTTTGGAATCCAGAAATCAGTCGCAGATAATGTGCCTGCCGTAGCTTGGGTTGAGCCTTTCCAGGCTTCCTTGCTCTCTGGTAAACCATGCCCAATCACATAGCGTTTTTTGCTCTTCAATGTATTGGCAGGTTTTTCAGTCAAGCTTGAACGATCCGCAGATTCCAGTTTACTTTGCTGGAACAAGAAGCCATGGTCGGCTGTAATCAACAGGGTGGAAATATTGAAGTGCATTAAAATTTTACGGCTGAGTTCAGTCAGCTCTTCAATAGCATGTTCCACAGCCATAAAGGTTTCTGATTCTGTCGAGGCGCTGTCACCGCGTGCATCAATCACGTTGTGATAAACGTAAATCAGCTCATGATCTTTCAGCGCTTCACGGCCTTCATCACGCGACCAGCCTTTTACCATTTCAGCGGTTACTGCCAATCCATTATAGGCAGCCAGAATTTTGGATCGTGCTGCAGTCCCTTTGCTAGATTGTCCATCTACTAAAACATCATCCCCTGCGGCCTCTTTGTACTCCAAAGTCTGATGCGGCAACAACGAGGCCATGCCAAGTGTGGTGTAACTTGGGACAACGCCCAGCTGTGAAGACAAGGTCGCTTCAGAATAACGCTTTTCATTGATTCGATCACGCAGCTCTACTGCAGCTTCATAGCGGAAAGCATCACTGATAATTACCACAATACGGCGTTTCGTTGCAGAATTGAGTAAGGGTCTGACGTGGGTATCGTAGAAGTTCTGCTGATTTGGGATATCTGCCACTTTCCAGACATTCAAGCGTTGCTCAGCTTCAACCCGCTCTCCCCAGTTTCGTGCCAAGTGGTCAATAAACCAGTAGGAATAGCAATTTTCGACTTCTTCATCAAGTTTTTTCAGGATATCGACATGAGCGCGTTGAGAAGCAGCACTGTAGTGGCGATAGGCCATATCAAAGCGATACAACTCCTGCTCGTAGGCTTTATACAAGGCTTCACTAGAGTCGAAATAGAACCCAGAATCAAACTGCAATCGCAGACTGAACAGCTCAATCGCTGCCTGCAACGCTGTATAGACGGTACGGTATTTACGGCGGGTTGCATCGTCCTTATGTTTGGACGCCCAATAGCCATCCAGACGGGTAGAAATAACCGTTCTGAAATGTTCCAGTTCAGCTTTGGCTGCTGCGGGGATATGACTGGCCAAATCAACAATGATCTTTTGTTCAATCACTTCAAAGGTCATGACATCGAGCAACTGCTCCAGATCAAAAGCCCCGACCTTTTCTTGGATCCGCAGTGCATTGGCCACGCTCTGGGAGAGTGTATCGAAGGTTGGGTAGTATTTGGAACTGTCTCTCCAGCGCGACAAGAAGGCTCTAGCCGTCGCACGTGAACTGACAGATGACATCACCAGTTCCTGAGCCCATAGCGGTATATCGCCCAGGCTTTCACAAAAACCTGTGCTCATCAAACGGATAAAGAACGTACCGAGCTTGAATGGTGCTTCCCCATTCAATTCTTCAACCGATGCTGGATAACCAATTTCGGCATGTAATGCGGTGACTAAAGCTGGCACCAGTTGGAATTTTTCCAGTTCAGCAAAGGATTCTGGATTGACTTCCAGAGCCAGGTTCTGCTGTACCATTTCATCTGCCAACGCCAGGACAATATGCATAAGTTCGGCACTGTCAGCCTTGACCACAGCTGCAATCATGGCCATATCCAGATCCTGTGCATCTGCATCAGGCTGGATATAGCGTTTCAATGTACTCAGACGGGCTTTGGCTTTAAGGAATTCTTCACGTTTGGCCAGATGTTCTCTTAGACTCTGCTGCTGTAAACCCAGCTCATTAAAAATAATCGAGAAACGATCGGCATAGAAGCTGCGTGAATACAGCTTGATGTCCAGTAACCAGTCTTTTTCAGTTTCAGGCTCAGCACTTGGGAAATACAGCAAGTATTTACCCTGCTGATCCTCAAGTTCCAGTTTAAGCTTAATCGCAAGGCTGGATTCTTCTGCCATATTCAGAATCTGGACATCATTTAGCTCTAGGGCTTTGATTTCTTCAGTAAATGACTGTTCTGCATCATACCAAAAGACAATTCGGTGCTGTTCAGTATAAAAGGCTTGTTCTAGGCCTTGCTGAAGTTGATTTAAGTTCATGCAAACACCTCTGCATGATCTCGTTCGCAAGAAAAGCTATTCATCACTTTTCCCCCGTCACTGCTTTGACTTCAGCCAACAAGTCCCCAAACTTGCCATAGTTCACTTTCACCCCATCATCTAGATCCAGTGAAATACGCTGATCGGCATAATGGCGCAGTTTTTCTTCAAAGCTACTCAGTTCAGCCTGTTGCTTATGCAAGTTTTGTAGTTCTTTTTCTTTACGTTTGATTTCAGCTGCAGAATCACTGTTTTCGATTTCACTTTGCAAAGAGTTAACCATCGCTGTCATTTTTGAAATCAGTGGCATCACGTATTCGGTACGCATACGTGCCAAAGTACTCTCGTTATAGCGGTGCAAGTACACCAACGCCTGGAAAGCACCTTGTTTACCACTACTGAATAACCAGTAAATCGGACGCTTTTTATAGGTCTGCATATGGTCTTTATAGAACTTGCTGGCTAGGTAACGGCGAATGGTATCTTCTGCTGTTTCACTAGCTTTTTTATCCAAGCTTTCTGCCAGCCATTGCATATTGGCATCCAGTGTCTCTTTCCCCCAAACGGCAGTTAAGAACTCTCGAATACGGTGCGTTGCATCATCTTCAAACCAGTGCATTTCGGTCAATGGAATAATACCGTCAGCATCTGCCGGGAATGTTTGATAACGGCTGGCATCAAAGTCTTGATTACCTGCATGAGCATAGATCAGACCTGGTTCGTCCAAGCTATATCGACCCATAATGCAACCAATTGCATAAGACACTAAACGCTGGCTGTCTTTTTCACGGTCGGCACGGGTTAAAGTGATCTGTTCATCTGGTACATCAGGGGTGAGTTCATCCTGTAAACCATAAGCCTCAATAAACAGCTTATTGTTTTCTTCTTCCAGACGTTTCATTTCAGCGACAGCGTCAGCATTTTGCTGTTGCCAGGTGTTAAATGCTTGCCCTAAATTTGGCTGTTTTGTACGAATAATTGGATTATCACTGAAGTCCCATGAGATTTCGTAAGAATCCCAATCATTTTTTGAAATTGCTACCAGACTTTTACCAATTTTATTATCACTTCCTTTAATAAAAGGTAGTCTTGCTATATCACCTGACTGAAAAGTCATTGTTGGATTCAATAGGGCAAGAAAATATTTAGCAATTTGAGTATTTAAAAAAAGTAAAATTGAAAAAATATCTTTTTCTTGAGGAAAGGCTACACCACTTGCACTTTCATGGAAAAAACCTTCTTGCAAGATTCGAAAAGATGATTGCGCACTAGATATGCGACTCCATTCAATTCCTGCTTTGAATAGATAATAGCCATTCCTAATGGTAGCTCTACCAGTTGACTTTATTTCATTACCATTATCTCCCCAATGCACTACATATGAATTATTTCCATACCAACGTCTAAAATCACCGCCTTTTATAGAAGGCTTCCATCTTTTAGCAAAAGGGAAGCTTATTTCAGACCATCTTCTTAAAAAACGTTCATTATCGCCTATAGTTGAACCTTGTTTAGGTGATGCTAGTTCATTAATTGATTCAGCATTAACAAATATTTCTCGTACCTTATCACTCACCCAATAAGCAACAGGACTTCCTGGAATTTTCTTAAAGTCATCAGGTTTCGTTTTTACATTACGTTCATTTAGACTAGGGAATTGTTTTGGGATGCCATCTTCTGTGAGTTCAAAATACCTAAAGCAATCAAAATCCCCAATTAATCCATTAATTTTATTTTTCTGAAGAATAGAAACAGAAATACCAAAGCTAATTCCCATAGCTGTTGGACCTTTGCCGTCATAAGGTAATTGAATTAGGCTTACAAGAGAATTATTAGAAAGTAGCTTTTCACGCATCACTTCATAAGACGATAAGAACATCCAGCTTTGCATGGTCACCATGCTGTTAAAGCCACTGTCCTTACACCATACAAAACCACGTTCTATAAACATGGCAAATAGGTCTGACTTGCTATCTGGGAATTGTTTTTTGGCAAAATCTTTAAGTGCTGTATTCATACCGTTCCCCCCCATATACGGCGGATTTGCAATCACAGCATCATATTGTTTGGCCAATAACATGGCTTGCTGAACGAGCGGTAACAGTTCTTGTGCTGACTGCTGTGCAAAAATATCCCCTGACTCTAAAGCTGTATTCAATTTGGTTTCTAACTCAGCTAGATTTTGGGCTAATTCTTCAGGCACCTGAATTAAAGAACCAAAGGTCGAAGCATGTTCAAATAAATCCAGTAATTCTCTTAAATCTGCCTGTGCAATACCAGTACTTGCCAGATCCTGACTAAATGCATCCAAACGTTCAGGTTGGCTATCTTGCAACGCAATAATATTCAGCTTCGGTGGATTGCTAAATAAACGGCGGTCATCCTCACGCGCTTTCATTAACAGTGCAAAACTGGCCAACTGTGCTGCACGGGTATCAATATCAATACCGTACAGGTTATTTTCCAGAATCAAACGTGGAATATCACGGCTACGGTAACCACGTTCTAAATAAATCGCTTTTAAGCAATCATAGGCTTCCACCAAAATATGCCCCGAACCACAGGCAGGATCCAGTACCGTAATGCTTTCAGGGTTTAAAGTATCGCCATCTTCACTGATCCGTACATCAATCAGCTGTTTTAACTGTGCATTGACTTCATCAGTTTGTTCCGCTGGCTGAATATAGTATTCCCATTCACTGGCAAGCGTACTATCAGGCTGTGCCATCAGCCATAAACGACCGACACTGTTCTGTACCAGGTATTTTACAATCCAGTTTGGGGTGAATAACTGTGTCGCGGCAGGAATGTCTTCACTATTGACGACTTTACCAATCACCTGGTCTTTCTTTTCAGAAATATAGAACTGATACAGCCAGCCAATAATCTGCACATCCGACCAGTCTTCTTCCGGAATACTGCTCACTAAATCACGTATCAAAGAGTCGGTTTTGGTCAGGTTATCCGGTAACAGTAGTTCAGACTCATCAGAAACCTGTTCAAACAAGAGTGGCATGACCTGATTCAACGCATGACACTGAGCCAGTAACAGTTCCCGATACAGCTCTTCGTCTTTATTGCCATCCAGCTTAAGCTCAGCTACACGGCTGGCATCTAAACCTGGTAGGTCAATATCCAGACATTCTTCCAGAATCTGGGGCAAGCCGGCACTACCATCTGCACTGCTCAGTACACGGCGGCCATGATCCAGTAAGCCTTTGCATTCCATATAGCGAATGGCACAGAGACGGTTAAACCAACTGTAAGCGATATAATCAATCGTCTGCCCAAAGCTAGTTGCTTGAATGCGTTTGATCAGCTTCTCACGTGGTTTCATGACGGATAGCGGAAAAACCTGATCGCCAATCAGCAGCAAGTCGCCTTTCTGTTCTGCCGGTAAAATGCTGTCTGCGGTGATGCCATATTTGGCAGCCTGCTTGCGCATGGCTGCGATAAAATCATTTCGTGCTTGCGGTGCGTATTTTTTAATATTACTGGTATTCATGTTAAAACCTTTAATTAATGACTGATGCCGATATCCCTAACCCAAGTTAGCGAATACGCACACGCTTTTTATCACCCACAATTTTTTTCAATTCAGCTTTGAGTGCGTCTACAAACTGATCTACTGACTCTTCTGTTTCCAGATAGACACTACTTGAGCTTTTGCTGTAAATGCTGGCGACATCGACTTCGACAACAGGTTTCGGTGGCACTACGGCTGTCACAGGCTGTACCGGAATCGCAGCAGGTGCTGATGTAGCTGGGCTGGAGGTGGTTGCAGTGTTGGTTACACTCTCTGCTTTGCTCTGAGCCAGTTGTGCCGCTTTGGCCTGACGCTGGATTTCCGCCTGAACTTCGCTTTCCAACTCATACAAGGCTTCATCAAAACGCTCGACGGCGGTCTGGGTTTGCAGCATATAGATGGTGGACAGGCTAGTTTCCACTTCGATATCCGCTTTGAGCAATTGCAGCGGACGCAGTAGCTTGTTACTCAGCTCAGCGCTAGCGATGCCACTGTTTTTAATCTCGGCTTCTAACTGCTTGATCTTGTCATCAATGTGTTCTATCGCCTGATTGCGCTTCTCAGTCAGCAATTGCTCATTGACGCTTTCCACTGTACGAACCAACTCTGCCACTTTATTTAACAGGCCATAGGGCGATTCAAGGGTGGCAATACGATGTAATTCGGAGAGGGCTTTTTTTGCCACCTCATCACTGCCCAGCGCCTGTTTGTTTTTCTCAAAATGACGTAAGGCCTGTTGCAGTTGCTGCCAGCTCGGCATCTGGTTAGTGAAGAACTCATGAATATCACGGTAGTCTTCTTCCAGATCCAGATAGTCGTCCTTGTTCTCAACCACGGCCTTAAAGAAATCGAAGCTGTCGCTATTGGCCAGCAAGCGTTCTAAAGTCAGAATCGACCGCTCAATGACTTTCTTGCCAGGGAATTGCCCGACATCGGTTTTGCTCTTATACGACTTAAAGTTGGCTAACCAGGTCTTAAAGTTTTGGGTATAGAACTCAAACAGCTCTTTTTCTGTCGCTGGTCCCATGGCCGAGAATAGGTCTTGGGTCAGTTGGCGTGCCTGTTTCAACACCTGATCATCAGTCTGGCGCTTTTTAATAATGGAAACATCACGGCGACGGCGACTGTTTTGTAAAGGCTCAAAGGCCTCTTTCAGCTGCAAGCTGCCGCCATTTAACTGCAGTGAAATCCGCCCCATTGCCGCCAGCTGACCCACCAGCAGTAAAATCTCGGCATCCGGCCAGCCATAAGGACGTTTGGCAAAACGATCCACCACATCCGAGACCAGAATACGCTCTGTACCAGTGGCCCGTAGTGCAATGTACTGCTCCACTTCCTGTAGGGCTTTCGGATTGCTCTGTCCGCCATCCAGAGACAATCCGAGCTGCGCCATATCATCCACAGTCAAGACGGCGTTCAGTTCACGCCAGGCATCCTGCTGATAGACCTGCAAATAGCTCAGTTTGGTATAAGTGTTTTCCAGCAGATAACGACAAGCCTCATCCAGCTTGGTGGTTGGACTTGAAGATGAAAGTTGTAGATGTTGACCCAAGGCATAACTTTCCGCGTCCAGCAACATTTCTTCGACCCGGGCACGCAGGCGTTTTTTACGCTCCTGATTCTCACGGCCACGGTCTGCCAGAATACGGGTGATATCGGACTGAGTGCCATCATCATTTAAGCGGATGAATTTATTGGTTTTCAGCCAGGTGCGCAGTTCATTAAAGAACTGTTTATCGTCTGCCAGTTTAAACAGTATCTGCCCTTCGGCCTGAGTACTTTTACCAATACAGTAAGCTTCAGTGTAGAGGTTATATTCCGTATCCAGTGGAGAAATGATTTCAACTTTCAAATCGCTCTCATACTTGCCATCCAGGCTATGGCTATCTAGGAAACGACCAATCTGATAGTCCATCTTGTTGGCTTGATGGCGGTATTTGTTCTGATCGCGCAGTAAATCTTTAAAGATCAGATTGGCTAACTCTTTATTTTCTTCTGAAGCTGCTAAGTCAGTGGCTTTAATTTTGCGGGTGATATCGCGTTCTTCATTGGTCAGGAACAGGAACTCATCGCCATTCCTCGTAATCAGGCTCTCTTTTTCCAGACGCTGCAGGCTCTCTTCAATCCGCTTGCGCAATGCCAGCTTATCTTCATCAATTTTCTCAATCGACAAAGTCACCAGGTTATCCAGCGTACCTTTGATGATATCGACATAGCGGATCATGAACAGGGTACGCAACATCTGCACATCAAAACCATCCAGGGTCTTATTCTGCCCTGCCTGGTCGATGGTACGCTTCACTGCTGTATCCAGGAAGCCTTCGACTGAAGTATAGAAGCGGTGGAAAGGAACCAGGGCACCGACTTCATCTGTGGCAATCGCATTCGCGGCCATCTGGAACGCATCTAGCATGGACCGTTCACCATAGGCCAGGTGTGCACCGGTCGCACCGACTTTACGGATTTCTTCAAATACTTTTTGTACCAGCTGGAAATGGTACGGCGCAAAAGGATAGTTATGAATAAAACTGTCTGGCCCCTCATAGTTCTTGAGGGTTGGGCCTGAACGGTCAAAGGTAATCTGATTTTTTAAGATATCGCCCTTTTGCTCAAACACCGATCTGAGCAATGCTTCTGCTTCTGGGGTTTTACGTAATAAACGTTTCTGGATGACTTCATCGGTATTCGAACTGGACAGTGATAAACGGGTTTTAAAACGTCCAGCAATCTTGGAGAAGTCATTGGCTTTGGAAGAAGACATCTCACCTAAAACAGCATCGATGTCTGCCTGTGAGGTGACGATAATCCAAGCTCGGCCTTTACAGATCGTACCTAGGTTTTCAGTAATGGTTTGTAATGTCAGCATCAAGCGGGTATCACTGCCAATAAACTGCCCCACTTCATCGACCAAGAACAACATGCGTTGCTGGGGTCCTTTGCTGTCCAGGTATTCTTTCACCCACTGACAGAAGTTTTCAACCGAAACACTAAAGGTCTGCTCAGAATCCTCAAACCATTTATGCGCAGCTTCAGCAGATAAGTTGAGGGCTTGGGAAATTGCGGTTTCGACATCATCCTGATAGAACTGATAGCCGTCACGTTCTTCTAGCCAAGACATGCCGCTAGATTCTTCAAAAGCCTGTTTAAAGCGCTCATACACCCCTTTCTGGCTCAGGTGACGTTCCATATGTGCAATATGTGGATGGTCAGCACTAAAACCCTGATACTCGTTAAACACGCGTAAAAACACATTCAGAATCGGATTGCCGTCATCATTGGAACTGGCTTTACTGTCGATGTTAAATAGGATGACATCGGCATGATGGCTAACGGCCTTGCCAATATCCGCACGGATAAACGCATCCCGGATTTTGCTTTCATCAAAGAATTCTGCAGCACTGCGTTCGTTACCTTCCGCGTCACGTGCCACTTTATTGGCCAGAATATAGGACAAGGTTTTCAGGAAGTGTGATTTACCTGAACCAAAGAAGCCTGAAATCCATACGCCGACACGATTGGCAATCGAAGGATCGCTTAGGTCTGTACCATAAGACTGGAAAAAGTCACGAAAATGCTTTTCCAGCTCATTGGTGACCACGTACTCATCCAGCTCCTGGTAAACCGTGGCATTATCATCCTGATCTGCCTTCACCACCCCGTTAATTGCACGATCTAATGGCTTGTAAAAAAGTTCTTTAATATTCATCTCAATCAATTCCCCGAATTTTTATGGCTATTTGTCGTGCTTATGGCACTAATCTGAAGGCTCTGTAGTAATTATTGCTTGGAATTTTTCCAAATAAACTCATGGCCTGACCGTCGTAATACCCCGGATAAAACAATACGACTGGTTTATGCCCCAGCAAGGAATGCAAACTGTTTAACAAATGATGTGCACGTAATAGTGGCCAAACCGACCCCACCCCGGTCATCAACACTATATCTTGCTCATTGGTGGCATATTTGCTCACCAGATACGGCGCAAACTTATCCATATGCAGTGGACCTTTCAGAGCCTTGAGCAGTGCCTCATCGCCTTTGGCTTTTTGCATTTGGATCGCTTTATCAATGAAATTGCGCTCAGCCAGGTAATCCACCACTGCTTGTAGCAGATTAATATTCACCACCTTCAGCTGACTGTGTTTTTTCTCCAGCATCCCGTCTAGAAAATGCAGATATTCGCGCACTTTCAACTCATCTTCAGGTGCATAATCAAAAATCCAGAAGCCAATTTCATTGCCCAATCCTTGACCAGTGAGAAACTCGGTTGAAAGTATTCGCTCTGGAATCTGATTTAGACGCTCATGTATTGTTTGACTCATTGCTGCCCCTCTACAACTAACGCGTCCATACCGACACTTCCATAGATCTTTTAATGCGTTGTTTATAATGTTCTTCCAACAGGCTACGCAGCTCTGCTCTGACGATCACGCGCTGCAACTCCAGCTTACGGGTACTTTTTAAGTAACCGGCTTCTGCCAGCATGCGAAACACCACCTGCCCCATTTTTTTCTTGCTGGACTCTTTCCAATCACAGATATCCGGATCACGTTGTGAGCGTTCATCCAGAAAATCTGACCAGATATAACTGTCCAAGTGTTGCGCCTGAGAGATATAGGCATCCCTCATCACCGTTTCCATAAACTCAAGCAGCAACAGGTTGCGTTCCAGTGCACCACAAAAAGCCACCTGGGTCGCCAGCTCATCATCCCCATCACGTAGTGCTTTCCAGAAATCAGGCTCTAAGCGCTCAAGACGCTTACGAATGGCAGTGGCGTTACGTTGGGCTGAAGCAGGCGTTCTTTTTTGCAGAATATTGTCAATCTGAATTGCCTGATGCCATTGTTCTGGAGTCGCTTCTCGTAATAACAGATCAGCGATCAGCCGGCTTTCACGCACCATCAGGGAGCCACCAATCAGGTCACTGTCATAATGAAATTGTTCTAACATGGCCAATCTCCTATGAGGCCTGATCAAACAGGTAAGACGACAGCTTTTCGATATCTGAGCGTTGTAGTACCAAGGGATATTTCAAGGCATCATCCGCCTCAGCCAGCGTGATCGCGGCCTGATATCGCTGCAAGGTATAGTGAGCCAGGGCTTTTTTCACCGGAATCTGTAATCTGCCATCAGGCATGCCGAAGTCTTTTTCGACCAGCGCTTTTTGAGCTTCATTCAATTTTGGATTAGGGATCAGCGTCAGTAGAATTTCTTCATGCCATTGCTGATCCTGAGCAGGGTCTACTGACTCAATCGCCACCACAACAGGTGTGCGATCAATTCTGGAGAGTAAAAAGTCCTTAAACTGCTTGCTCTGATGGCAATAGGCACGGACATGCCAGCGAAAACCGGTATACACCAGGGTATGTGGGGAAATCATGCGTTCATGCCACTGCGGATTCTGCATCGAGGCATAAATCATTTTTAAAGTGTTTTGGTTGCGGCAGGCACGCAAAACTTCCCGAATCACTTCAGGACGTACACTGCGATCAGGTAATTGAACTGCTGCAAGATTCGGTTCTGGCATCGCAATCAGCGCATGCGATTCACTAACCAAGCCCGAGAGCATATTGAGATATTCATTGATATGTACGGTAGTCAGCACCGGTTGAAACGTGGCTTTAGGCACATAGCCTTTTACGGAGGGATCATGGACCAAGGCATCTGGGTTATACAGCGTATTGTAACGCTTGATATCCGCAGAAGCCTGCTGTCGACTGAGCCCAAACCAGCTCATTAAACGATTGGTAACCAAACGACCTTCCCAGTATGCAAGGAGCTCGATCGCTCGCATTCGTAGCAGCACTTCATGCTTATCTGTCGTCATATACCAATCAGTCAATAAATAGCAGCTTTAAGATTACCCTACAGCAAATATACAGTAAACATTTTTGACGGTATTTAGAGGTAGTATTGCAATCACCAGATAAAAAATATACTAGTATCCTGATGATAGCCGTCAAAGTACGATCTCTAGCAGATCATGGATCCTGGTATAGCGCGTGAATTGAGCTAAGTTTTAGAATGAGAGCAATATGGGTTTTAGATTTCGTAAAAGTATTAAATTATTCCCGGGTTTTAAAATTAATCTGACCCATAAAGGCATCAGCAGTGCCAGCATTGGCAAACCTGGTGCTTCTCTAAATATTGGGAAAAAAGGTACGCGAACCAGTGTCGGTATTCCAGGTACGGGACTATCTTACTCTAAACACCAGCCTTACTCTAAAAAGACCCGTGTTCCACAACCGACATCGCTAGAACACACGGAATATAATCCTCAGAATTTAGAACAACCGAAGACAAAGATCTGGCCTTGGATTATTTTTGGAATATTGTGTTTTATGGTGGGTGCCGTCATTTTTTAGCAAGAACAGCATTGTATTTTAATCAAAAAAAATGCCCAGATGGATGAATGGGCAAACTAAGGAATTAATATCCTTCAGAAACTCCAGCGCAATTCTCGCTACTTTCAGTAAGCGACTCTGGCTCAATCATGATGATCTGACTCAATCGAGTCGAGGTAAATCAATCCATCACAAATGGAGCAGAAATTATGCTTGATCACACTCTTGGTTAATGCTGAAAAGTCTTTGAGTTTTAATTAATAAATAAGAGTATCCATGTCTACCCTCAACTTTACTTATTTTCAGATAGCAACCAATCGAGAGCACTCATTTTTACAATACCATTATAATTCGCTTCAGTCCCTATCGTGTCTAAGGTAAGCAAATACTTGGGATACGAATCAGAAATTTTCTGTAATGGACGTAACTCTCGGCTGAGTGTCTCCTCATTGAGCGTTTCTAATGCCACCTGATAATAAGTTAAATTCTGTAAAGTATCGACAGCAACAAAATCAATTTCATATTCATCAACCCGCCCTACATAGACCGTATAACCTCGTCTGACAAGCTCAAGATAAATCACATTTTCTAAGATATGACCTTGATCAGCATTAGCATCAGGCAACATAATCCGGCGCAATCCGACATCAACTAAATAGTATTTTTCAGAGGATTGTAATAACTCACGCCCGCGTACTTTAAACTGTGCGGCACTATAAAATAACAAACTGTCCTGTAAGCCCTGAATATAGCGTTTTACTGTTTCAAATGAAATCTTAACCCCACTTGAAACAAAGGTATTTTTAATTTTATTGATGGAAATAGGTGAGCCTGTCACGCTTGCCAAATATCTTGCGACACGCTCGAGAGAGTTAATATCGGCAGTATTCAAACGGGGAATAACATCTTTAAACATTACACTGGCATAGACCGCTTGCAAGTAATCATAAGTTTCCTGCTGGCTAGTCATGGCAAGCGTATAAGGGAAACTACTGCGCGTATACATGGCATACAAATCACGATTGGATAATTGTTGGATGATCGGATTATTTTCAATATGCCACTGTTTAAATTCTTGGAATGACAGAGGTAGAACGTGTTGCTCGATATAGCGTCCTGTAAGTAAAGTCGCAAGTTCTCCACTTAGAAAGAATGCATTTGAGCCTGTAATATATAAATCGATATAATCCCGAACATATAAAGAGTCGACTACTTTCTCAAAATTTGTAACATGTTGTATTTCATCTAAAAAAACATAGTTTTTTTTACTTTTATCAACTTTGGATAATACATAATCATGTAGTTTACGGTAATCGGTGAGTTCTTCAAATTCCATAAATTCGAAGTTGATGGCAATGATGTTTTCGGCTTGTACACCCTGTGCTTTTAGGTCTTGTTGAAACATCGCCAATAAGGTGGATTTTCCAGAGCGACGCACACCTGAAAGTACTTTAATGACATCACGGTCTTGCCATGTATTCAGAAATTTTAAGTAGCCATCACGTCGAATATTAGTGCTTCGCATTGTTTACACTTAGAATCTAAAGTTTTAATAAATTCTATCAAATTTTAGAACGTATATGTAAATATATTTAATTTTAGAAAAAGTTTAAAGGTTAAGTGAAATATTCAAAGCTACTGTAGAAGCATGTAAACAGCAGATCTGATCAAAATCCAAATTCTGTCTTTTTGATTATTTTCCATGTTATGTTATTTCATTGATGCTACGAGTTAACTGCTATATAAATTAAGTGAAAAGTAAATGGAACTAAGATGTTAACTAGAGTGGAACTCATTTTTATTGTGCTAATGGTATCAGCCTTATTGCGTATGAATTGCTAAAAGGTTTATTTTAAAGTCACCTATACATGTTTTTGATCAAAAAAAATGCCCATAGGGG
The DNA here is from genome assembly GCF_013418895.1 of Acinetobacter sp. YH12116. Taxonomy (NCBI): domain Bacteria; kingdom Pseudomonadati; phylum Pseudomonadota; class Gammaproteobacteria; order Moraxellales; family Moraxellaceae; genus Acinetobacter; species Acinetobacter sp. YH12116. The sequence goes on from NZ_VPBE01000033.1 coordinate 17,028, forward strand.
GAATCTATAGGCAAAACTAAGGACCTTGACGGTCATTCAGAAACTACAGCTAGTTTCTGGTTGTGATTCTAAAGTGAATTAAAAACAACCACATTGGCTGAATATATCAAAAGTTAAATCATTGATAAATTTTAGAAAATTAATTTACCCCCTCTGCTGCTCAATACAGTAATTCACCAAACAAATCCGCTCTAATCTCTTCCAGGCTCAGATCTGATTTCATCCTATTACAGATGGGATGAACCAGCAGACCATTCTCTAGAACGCCTTGCCCACCTACGGCTTTGGCAATCCGATGATCCGATTCAGTAGAATCAAGATAGATCAATCCATCACAAATGAGGCAAAAGTTATGATTACCCACCACAAAATTGTGCTTCAGCAGACTCTTGGTTAATGCCGAAAAGGCCTTTGGCTTTGGCCGAGAAATTGGACTAATCGACTCCACATATCCCACCACATGCTTGACGACTGCATCATCATAACCACCCAAAAACCTTTCGACATAGAACTCGTTAAAGTTTATGTACTTGAAGGCCTTAGACATGGACAGAATAAAGGTATTCAGGCATTTCTCATCATCAAAATCAACCTCCATTTCCAAGCTTAAGCAAATAAAGGCTTTATAGACAATTTGTAGCCGATCATAGCCCTTGATACCACTGCCGAACTTGCCGACCGTTTCGGTGGTCGCCACGGGGAAATTGGCGATCAAGAACTCAATACTACGGCGTACCCGGGTGAAGTCCTTGAAACTAATCGTTCGATGATGAATCTGCATGCGGCTTTCATGAATTTCATACACAATTGAAAACCATGCAAGAAAAGAAGTAATCTGAAAACGCTGGTCCTTATAAAAATATAAGTATGGATGTAAGCCCAAACTCGGAACCCCAGCATTTTTTACAGGCGTCGCTATTCTGCAAAGAATGGTCAACAGATGCGACATCAGGTTTTCAACGCGTTCCCCCTGATTCAGACTCATAATATTATGAATCTGATCACCAGCAATGATATTCATCAACTCATTGACCAAGCCAATTTTTTTGCCATGACTCATTTCATTGTCTAATAAAATGGTCGAAAAAAGGAGCTGATGGATCCTCTCCCCTAACTCAATCAGCTCATTTAAACGTGTATATTGGAGCTCTTCCAAGTTAGATTTATTGTCATTGATATAACAACAGGCATAGATCGCATAATAGGCGTCACTCCCGCGATTTCTTAGGTGATATTCCTCATATTTATCTAAACGTTTAGTATCTGAGTTAATCGATTGAAATACCCGCCGCGCATCTTCCGGAGTCCCCAGTACCTGCCTGAAACTGATTTTAATATCTTCTAACTTCGACTTTTTTTCTGCAAATTCAGCATCAGTGCAAATTCTTTGAAAATCAGCAAGATCTCCTAAATAATTGCGGAGGTAACGAATATCTTGTTTTTGTGGATCATTGAAATTAGGTGCTTGAGTGACTTGCTCATCCGCAAAATATCTATTGATCCACGCATAGATACAGGAAAGACGATGTGCTCCATCAATAATGTAAATATTGCTGTGTATATCTTTCCAATACAAAATGCATAAATTGATGTTTTGATCTTCTGTGCAATCTTCAATAAAGTTTGCAATTTCTTGCACGCTCCAACATTCCGTAGAACGCTGGTTATCCGCCTTAAATAAACATTTGATGATTGGATGCTTTTCAAAATCAGTCAGTGCAACTTCAAAATTGTCACGCTGCATTGAAGGTGACATTTCTTCTGGCAACATGACTTTACGCTGAATAATATTGGTCAATAGTCGTGTAGAACCCATTTCTTATTTTCTCCAGGCAACACTTTCCTACTTTCGCTCAAGTACGAAATTTGAAAATGTATATAGTTCGATTTGGTTAAAGCTGTGAATTAAATGACCGTCAATATCCAGTCAGCGCTAACAAAAGAAGCTTAAGAGAAATGGGTACTTTTAAGATGATATTTTTCATATTGTAATCTCGTTGATCAATGTGAAATTTGCCAACATCTTTTCCACGAGATGGTGGCAAACCAAATAGGGGTGGAAATACCGCTCAACGAAACGGCCAGTCATAGACTGCCCTACTTGGCCTGCCATAAAGCATTGCCATGCAGACACAAAAGAGCCACTAAAAGTGACTCTTTAGTACGTTGAGATGCGGGTTTCCACGCCCGATTACAGATTTTGCTGTAACGTAATTATCATATTTGTATCTTTTTCTTTGGTCAAACCAAATTAGACTTTTTTTACTCATTAATTCTATGAAAGGACCTCAATAAATTAAAATATTGAGGATTATTAAAACAAAAAATCAAATTCGCGGATTCCCAGGCCTTTGCTTGGCAAATCAGATTTTGACAAAGCAAAGGCCTGGGCCCCTTTTGAACCACTTATTAAGCTTAGGCTATTTTTAGAATATTTATGATTAGCAGTTTTAACTAAAGGCGGCTTTGTTGCATAAACATTCAAAAGCTGAGTTTTCCCCAATCCATTCAAATTTAAGTGACAACTTGGGTGTGAGGTCTACCTAATTCCGTAAATCTATTCAGAACTGCCACACGCGCATGAACTTCATTGACCTGACTTTGAAAATGTCTTGCCGTCAGCTTATCTCCTAATAATTTGATGCAATGCATCTTGGTTTCCACCAAACTGCGACGGTGATAGCCCGACCATTTTTTCCATAGGGTTCTGCCTAAATGCTTAACCGTTTGAAGTAACTCATTTCGTTCTATTGAACTGATTTTAGAATCTTTCCAGGGCTTGGCATTCTTCCTGGGTGGAATTACTGCATGTGCTTGACGATCTGAAATCACTTGTCTGCAGCACTTCGTGTCGTACGCCCCATCGGTATAGACAGAATCTATTCGCTCATTTGGTGGGATTTGATCCAGTAAATCACCTAGTTCTTGTGAATCACTGACATTATTTGTCGTAAGCTGAACGGCACGTATTTGCAGTGTTTCAGCATCTATACCAATATGCAGTTTACGCCATTGCCGACGGTATTCAGGCTGATGTTTCTTACGCTTCCATTCACCTTCACCTAAAAATTTTAAACCCGTAGAGTCGACGAGTAGGTGTAACCCATCACGACTTTTCTGATAGCTTATCGCAATATCAATATGCTTTTGTCGTCTACAAAGGGTGGAGTACGAATATCACTGATATTCGGGGCTGCTCAGCCACAGAGTTTAATCAGGCTTTGAGCAAAGCCAGTGACCATACGTAAAGAAAGACGGAATAGAGATTTGATCATTAAACAGCATTGAATCGCTGTATCGGAATAAGTTTGATTTCGTCCGTGCTTGCCTTGTGGTTGTGCATACCATTGGGTCTTAGGATCAAACCAGATTGAAATATTTCCTCGCTTGATTAAAGCTTGGTTATACGAGGACCAATTGGTTGTACGGTAAGTTTTAGGTGCAGGCTTCTTCATCTGGAAATTATATTGCTAAAGAAGCCCTCAAGAATAGCTTTGTGCAACAAAGCCACTAAAGGCTAGAATAAGGAATTTTCATTTATGAGCATTAACTCATCAAAACAGATTAATTCAACTTAAATACAGTTTCTATCTTCAGCAATGTATAAAATTGATTAAAAATTATCAACATAATATGAAAAAACGTACTTTTTATTTGGTTAAAAAACCAAAAAATCAACCCAAAATAGAGGGTTACATTATTTAAAACTGATTCTCCAATTAATTTAAAACAACACTCAATTTCATATTAAATCGCTTTTAATTTATTATTTTATTAACAACAAAAGGTATTATTTATATCAATAATATTTCAATTAATTTTAACGTAGCGTGATTATTGTCTTGCGTCTCAACAATGCTGTTTTTTAGGCTAAAAAACACTCAAAAAACCTAAAACCCGGGGTTGGATTTTCACCCTTAATTACCCCATTTTTGAGCGCTAAAAAACTGATTATCTGCAAACCAATACTCAGAAAAATCAAGCTGTAAAATTAAAAACTATATCCACATGTTTTCAATGTATTTTTTTTGATAAATTTCCGTTCATATGCTCAACCTCAGATAGAACCCTTGAGCACTCTTTTTTGATACTCTCGGCACTCTTTCATCTTGTAAAAGGCGCTTTGCAACAGCATCTTTTGAATAAAATTATTATCTTTTTTATTCCATATTTTATATTTTTTTATTTTCACTTCTCCGATTTTTACATTATTAAATTCACTCGGATCATATTTATCCGATTCAAAATTAGGTGAATCTTTTGAATAAAGTTTATTGATAAAATCTAAGAATCTTTGATAGTCAATCAAGTCATTTTCAGATGATGGGCGAATTCAAACATGAGGTGCGACAGTTTCAAAAGCCTTATGATAATCAACAAGCTGAGCAAACTTCTCTAATGGTGTAAGCCAATCTAACGCTTTTCTAGGACGAGTATTCAGTGACATGGCAAC
>NZ_VPBE01000034.1:0-20227 GCF_013418895.1 Acinetobacter sp. YH12116
CACGGGCAATCAGACCATAGCTGACATAATTTAAACCAGCACCGCCGTATTGTTCCGGAATGGTTGGGCCTAGTAGGCCTAGCTCGCCCATTTCACGGAAAATGGTCGGATCGGTTTTTTCATGACGGAACTGTTCTAATACACGTGGCATCAGCTTGTCCTGACAATAGGCCGCAGCAGTATCACGGATCATGCGTTCTTCTGCAGTCAGCTGCTGCTCCAGCAGGAATGGGTCTTGCCAGTCAAAATGTACTTTACGGCCTGAATGTGAATTTACCATTTGATTCATAGCTTCCTCTGCCTGAATGATGTTCTCGTTGTTTGTGTTGATACTATGTGTGAAAAATAATATTTTCAAACGAGATTTTTTAATGCAGATATGCATTCTCCGCATATCTTAAATAAGCATATTCATACTGGAGCTGCGCATCGCTCTAAAACCTGTGAAGAAACAATAAAAAATAAACAAATTGGCGATCATAGTGCCTTCATCTATGCTATTTTCAAATACCTGTGCAGATAAAGGATGATCTGAAATGCGGCGTAATATTCCATCTTTACAGGCCTTGCTCTGCTTTGAGTCGGCAGCCAAGCATTGCAGTTATACCCATGCCTCGCAAGAACTGTTTATTACCCAGAGTGCGGTTTCCCGGCAAATCCAGCAGCTGGAAGAATTTCTTGGCTTAAGCCTGTTTATCCGGACCCGGCATGGAGTCGAACTGACGCCTGCAGGACAGCATTATTATAAAAGTATCAAACCCTATTTACTGGGGCTGGAGCAAAGCACGCTCGATGTGATGTCGCATAAAGGATTAGGTGGCACCTTAAAGCTGGGTGTAGTACCGACCTTTGCCACGCGCTGGCTGGTGCCGAAGCTGCATCGTTTTAACCAGCGCTATCCGGAAATTACTATTCATTTGGAAACCAGCACCAAACCGTTTTTATTTAATGAAAATATTTTTGATGCGGCCATTTATGCCGGTACGCAGCAGCAGATTGATCATTGGCCCGGAATCCACACCCATTTTTTAATGAAGGAAGATGTGGTGCCGGTGTGCTCACCGCAGCTGATTGCCCGGCATTTTCCTGCGGCACAAAAAAGCCATCGCTATGGTTATAACCTGGCTGCTGAACAATTACAGCAACTGCCCTTATTACAGCAAACCACACGACCGACCATCTGGCAGGAATGGTTCCAGACCCAGCAGATTGAGCATGCCCATCCGTATGATGGACAGCGTCATGAACTGTTTTCGATGCTGGCTGTGGCCGCCAGTCATGGCATGGGCATGGCACTCATCCCGCAAATGTTGATTCAGCAGGAATTAACCAGCGGTGAACTGGTACTGGCCTCAGATCAGCAGCTCAGCGGCCGGCGCTCCTATTATCTGGTACATTCTAGTCAGGAAAATTCAGTTTTAATTCAGAAATTTGTAGAATGGATGCAACAGGAAGTCACGCACAGTATCGCCACACAGGAATCTGCCTATGCCTAAACTGATTGTTTTCTCCGGTGCCGGAATGAGCGCCGAAAGCGGGATTAATACCTTCCGTGATAGTGATGGATTGTGGGAACAGCATCGGGTGGAAGATGTGGCCACGCCGGAAGCCTGGGCCAAAAATCCGGCGCTGGTGCAGCGTTTTTATAATGAACGGCGCAAAAATATTCTGAATGCCCAGCCCAACGCGGCACATCAATTGATTGCCGAACTGGAACAGTATTTTGATGTGGCTGTTATTACCCAGAATATTGATGATCTGCATGAACGTGCCGGTAGCCAGCAGGTATTACATTTGCATGGCAATATCCGGCTGGCCAAAACCTCCGGTCCCGATGCACAAACCACTACCCGCTTTTACCCGATTGAAGGCGCCGAGCTGGATTTGGAACGTGATGTTTGTGACGCGGGTTATCCGCTACGGCCACACGTGGTCTGGTTTGGTGAAGCGGTACCAGCCTATGCACAAGCGATTGAATGGGTGCAGGATGCCGACATTTTTATTGTGATTGGCAGCAGTCTGGCGGTCTACCCGGTGGCAGGTCTGGTTCATGAAATTCCGGCCAGCTGTCAGGCCTTTTATATTGACCCGAAAGCCAATCAGCAGCATTTACCAGCACAATATGAATGTATTGCCGCCACTGCAACCCAAGGTTTGGCACAGTTAAAGCCACGTCTGCTGGCGGCCCTGTAAGTTGAATCAAAACCCTCAGCAAAACACAAAAGGCTCAAAACCAATATATGACCTTGAGCCTTTGCTGTTTTACTGAAGCAGTCAGTGTCTTAGCTGACTTGGGCAAAAACTGCTTCCGGTGGTGTTACCTCACTGACCAGACTATGCAGGGCAAAAATTTCATCCAGCTGTTCCTGAGTCAGTAATTCCTGCTCCAGTACCACCTGCTGAATGGTTTTGTTTTCAGCAATACACAGTTTCCCGATTTCATCACATTTGGCATGACCTAGAATCGGATCAAGCAAAGTGACAATACCGACGCTACGCATCACCGCATCATGGCAAGCCTGTTCATTGGCCTGAATGCCCTGAATACATTTCTCATCCAGACTTTTCATGGCTTGAGTCAATAACTGGATGGATTCATGAATCGACACGGCAATCACCGGTTCCATCACGTTTAACTGCAACTGCCCGGCTTCGGCCGCCATGGTCACGGTCAGGTCATTGCCAATCACTTTAAAAGCAATCTGGTTCACCACTTCCGGAATGACCGGATTGACCTTGGCCGGCATAATCGAAGAACCGGCCTGCAACTCCGGTAACCGGATTTCCCCCAGACCGGTACGCGGGCCAGAACTTAATAAACGCAGGTCATTACAGATTTTCGATAACTTCACCGCCAGACGTTTCAGTGTGCTGGATAAAATGATGAAAACCCCACAGTCGCTGGTGGCTTCGACATAATCTTCTGCGCCAATTAATGGCAAGCCGCTAATCTCTTTTAAAGCCTGCACCGCTTCCTGGGCATAGCCTTTGGGAGTATTTACACCCGTACCAATCGCGGTAGCGCCGAGGTTAATTTCCAGTAACAACTGACGGGTCCGGTCAATCAGTTTTAAATCTTCTTTTAACAAGGTGGCAAAGGCACGGAACTCCTGCCCCAAGGTCATCGGCACGGCATCTTGCAGCTGGGTCCGGCCCATTTTTAATACATACTGAAATTCAGCTACTTTCTTGTAGAAACTGTCAATCAGGTTACGCATCTGCACGAACAGATCATCCAGACTGTAATAAGTCGCTAAACGCAAGGCTGTTGGATAGACATCATTGGTCGATTGCGACTTATTAACATGATCATTTGGATGAATGGAAAAATAACTGCCTTTTTCCAGACCCAGATGTTCTAAGGCGATATTGGCAATCACCTCATTGCTGTTCATGTTAATCGACGTTCCGGCACCGCCCTGATAAACATCTAAAGGGAAATGCGCACGCCATGCAGCAGGCTGTTCAATCAGCTGGTCACAGGCATACTGAATCGCCTCAGCCACCTGCGGGGAGATTTTCTCAAACTGTAAATTGGTTTGTGCAGATGCCTTTTTCACTTGCGCCAAAGCACGAATAAAATGCAGGTTTTCACCGACCTGCTGATTGGAGATCTGGAAGTTCTCCAAGGCACGCAAGGTATGAATACCATAATAACTGTCTGCCGGCACTTCTTTAGCACCCAGCAAATCATGCTCTATTCTTGTTTTCTCTGTCTGAACCGTAATCACACTGTTTACTCACTATTTCGCACCAATATTGTGCATAAGAAAATCTTAAACCTGTGCCAGCCTGAAACTACACAAGATTGATACGCTTTTTGAAATATTTAATTACACATTCTTTCTGAATGTACTGGATGTAACATAATGTAAATTTACTCCATTTTTAAGCCAGATTTAACAGATCCTCTCCATATTTGCAAAAATAAAAATATCTATGGCTTTATTCAAAATTTTGACTTAATAATTTTCCGCTCATTGCTCCCATTTTTTCAATTGTATCTAAAGCTACAAACTGCAACATAAGACCGCTATAAATCCCGTCGAAATGTTACAGAACGTAATTTTAATTCCATGCTTGAATCAGCTCCTTGAAAAAATGCGCAAAAAATCATCTCGGATGGATGAACGCTTACAGACAAAGGATGGGCATATGAGTCAACTGAATCCCACATTAATTACCTTTATATTTTATATCGTGGCCATGATCGGTATTGGGCTGTATGCCTACAAGGCCACCACAGATTTCTCGGATTATATTCTTGGGGGCCGCAGTCTGGGCAGCGTGGTGACTGCGCTTTCTGCCGGCGCATCGGATATGAGCGGCTGGCTGCTGATGGGTTTACCCGGTGCAATCTATCTGGCCGGATTATCTGAAGCCTGGATCGCCATCGGCCTGATTATTGGTGCATGGTTAAACTGGCTTCTGGTCGCCGGGCGTTTGCGGGTTCATACCGAAGTACAAAACAATGCCCTGACCCTGCCGGATTATTTCACCAGCCGTTTTGGCGACCGCAAGAAAATTCTGCGCGTCAGTTCAGCACTGGTGATTCTGGTATTTTTCGCGATTTACTGTGCATCCGGCATGGTGGCCGGTGCGCGTTTATTTGAAAGCCTGTTTGGCTGGTCCTATACCACGGCGCTGTGGATTGGCGCGATAGCCACCATCAGCTATGTCTGTATTGGCGGCTTCCTGGCGATTAGCTGGACCGATACCTTCCAGGCCGGGCTGATGATTTTTGCCCTGCTGATTACTCCCATCATGACCTATCTGGCATTGGGTGATCATAGCCAGCAGATTGGTCTGTTACTGGAAACTGCGCGTCCACATGCCACGCAGATGCTGTCCGGTTTAAGTTTTATTGCCATTTTATCTTCCTTGGCATGGGGCTTAGGCTATTTTGGACAACCGCATATTCTGGTGCGTTTTATGGCGGCCGACTCGGTCAAAACCATTCCAGCGGCGCGTAAAATTGGTATGAGCTGGATGATCCTCTGCTTGGGCGGCGCGGTGGGTGCCGGTTTCATTGCCATTGCCTATTTCCAGCAATTTCCAGAACTGGCGGCTGTGGTGAATCAGAACCCGGAAACCGTGTTTATGGAGCTGACCAAAATCCTGTTTAATCCGTGGATTGCCGGGATTATTCTGGCCGCCATTTTAGCCGCGGTCATGAGTACGCTCAGCTGCCAGTTACTGGTCTGCTCCAGTACCTTAACTGAAGATTTATACAAGGCTTTTTTACGCAAAAATGCCTCACAAAAAGAGCTGGTCTGGGTCGGCCGTTTTATGGTGTTGTTGATTGCAATGCTGGCAATCTGGCTGGCCAGCAATCCATCGAGTAAAGTCCTGGGTCTGGTGGCCTATGCCTGGGCCGGATTTGGCGCGGCTTTTGGTCCTCTCATTATTCTGTCGCTGTTCTGGAAACGCATGACCCTGAAAGGCGCGATTGCCGGGATGCTAGTCGGTGCGATGACCGTGATTGTCTGGAAAAATGTCATGGCCGATACCGGACTCTATGAGATTATTCCCGGCTTTATTCTGGCCAGCCTGAGTATTGTAATAGTCAGTCTGCTCGACCGGGCACCAAGTACAGAGGTGATTGAGCGCTTTGAACAGTCAGATGCCGAGTACAAAAAAGCCATGCAGGAAATGAACAGCTAGCACAGCAATCTACCGAATTGATTGATCATCCATAAAAAAAGGAGCTTCGGCTCCTTTTGGGTTTTAACGGAAAATACAGACAAAGATGACGGTTTATTTGGCCTTGTGCTGGTATTTCAGTTTTAGCTGCGAGCTTTCCTTAATCACTTCCATCACCGGATAACTGCGGGTTTCTTTCACCCCCGGCAACTGCCATAAAATTTGCCCGGAAATCTTGCGGAATTCTTCCATATTGGCACAGCGGATTTTTACTACAAAATCGAAACCACCACTAATCATGTGACATTCCACAATTTCCGGATGCTGCAAAATCGCATCTGAAAATTCCTCCAGTACATTCGGCGTGGTTTTATCCAGCAGAATTTCCACAAATACCACAAAACTGCTATTCAGCAACTCCGGATTCAGCTTGGCTTCATAGCCCAAAATAAAGCCATCTTTACTCAGTTTCTGTACCCGCGCCAGCGCAGCAGTTGGCGATAAATTGACGGCTTCTGCCAGTTTAATATTTGAAATCCGGCCATCTTTTTGCAGAATATCCAGAATTTTAATGTCAGTGCGATCCAGGCTCATCATTCCATTCATAATCCGTATTTATCTCTAAAAATAACAAAAATTATAGTGAGTTATTTGGCATATTTTCTGTGATCATAAATTATATAAGGTACACCGTTCAACTAAAATATATCGTCACAGGATGTTGGCATGAACATGATGGATAGCGAAACCCATTTCGACGACGCAAAACCGCATTTGGATTACATCACTGAATTCAAAGAAAAAAATGAGGCAGAAATTGCCATCAATACCGCATGGCGTCGCCCTGAAAGTGAATGTGTCAGCCATTTACTCGAGCACAGTGAAATTCCTGATGCACTGAACAGCCAGATTTATGAGCTGGCTTTTCAGCTGGCCCACTCCCTGCGTGAACGTAAAAATTCCAGCGGTAAAGCCGGTCTGGTGCAAGGCCTGTTGCAAGAGTTCTCCCTCTCTTCACAAGAAGGCATCGCCCTGATGTGTCTGGCCGAAGCGCTATTACGTATTCCTGATACCGCAACCCGTGATCTGCTGATCCGCGACAAGATCAACCAGGGCAACTGGAAAGAGCATTTAGGCCAAAGTAACCTGATGTTTGTGAATGCAGCGGCCTGGGGCTTAATGCTGACCGGCAAGCTGATGGAAACCCCGAAACAGAACAGCTTAAGCGGTATTCTGACTGGCCTGCTGGCGCGCAGTGGCCGTGGTATTATCCGTAAAGCGGTAGATGTGGCGATGCGGATGATGGGCGAGCAGTTTGTCACCGGCGAAACCATTAGCGAAGCCCTGCAACACGCCGAACCTTTAGAAGAAAAAGGTTTCCGTTATTCTTATGACATGCTCGGTGAAGCAGCCCTGACCGAACACGATGCAGAGCGTTATTTTGATGACTATCAAAATGCCATTCACGCCATTGGCCAGGCCTCTAAAGATAAAGATGTTTATACCGGTCCGGGGATTTCGATCAAGCTCTCTGCCCTGCATCCACGTTATCAGCGTGCCCAGATTGACCGCGTGCATACCGAACTGTATGACAAGGTGCTGCAACTGGCGGTGCTGGCCAAAGACTATAATATTGGCCTGAATATTGATGCCGAAGAATCTGAACGACTGGAAATGTCTTTAGAGTTGCTGGAGCGTCTGTGTTTTGAACCGGCACTGGATAACTGGAAAGGCATTGGCTTTGTGATTCAGGCCTACCAGAAACGCTGCTTCTATGTGGTGGATTATGTGGTTGATCTGGCCAAACGCAGCCAGAAACGCCTGATGATTCGCTTAGTGAAAGGCGCCTATTGGGACAGCGAAATCAAGAAAGCGCAAATTGATGGCATGTCAGATTATCCAGTGTTTACCCGTAAAGTGCATACCGATCTGTCCTATATTGCCTGTGCGAAAAAATTACTGGCGGCACCGGAACAGATTTATCCACAGTTTGCGACTCACAATGCCCAGACGCTGGCCACGATTTATCATCTGGCCGATCCAGCGCGTTACTACGCTGGCCAATACGAATTCCAATGCCTGCATGGCATGGGCGAGCCATTATATGAAAATGTGGTCGGCTCGAAACAGCAGCAGAAGCTCGGCGTGCCGTGCCGTATTTATGCGCCGGTCGGTAACCATGAAACCCTGCTGGCCTATCTGGTACGTCGTTTGCTAGAAAATGGTGCCAATACCTCTTTCGTCAACCGTATTGCCGATAAGACCCTGAACATTGAAGATCTGATCGAAAATCCACATCAGACTATTTTAGCCACGGCTCAACAGGAACAGAAAGTCGGCCAGAAACATCCGGCGATTCCCTTACCGCATGAGTTATATGGCGAGCAGCGCGACAACTCTGCCGGCCTGGACTTAGCCAATGATCAGGACTTGGCGGCATTAAATACAACCGCGCAGAGTTTGCATCAGCATCAATGGACTGCCCAGCCGATGGGTGAAGGCTTAACCACCGAAGACAGTGCCGATGTACACGCAATTTTAAACCCGGCTCAGCATCAGGATATTGTTGGTCATGTACAGGAAGCCACAGCAGCACAGGTCAATCAGGCCCTAGAAAATGCGGTACAGGCACAAGCCGTCTGGGCCAATATTTCCAAACATGAACGCGCACAATGTCTGGAACGTGCTGCCGATTTAATGCAGGCACGCCTGCAACCGCTCATGCTGCTCCTCTGCCGCGAAAGTGGCAAGACCTATGCCAATGCCATTGCCGAAGTGCGTGAAGCAATTGATTTCCTGCGCTACTATGCCGCGCAAATGCGTGATCTGGACATCAATACCCAGATCATTCCGCTAGGGCCGGTGCTGTGTATCAGCCCATGGAATTTCCCGCTGGCGATTTTTAGCGGCCAGATTGCCGCAGCGCTGGTGGCTGGCAATACCGTTCTGGCCAAACCGGCCGAGCAGACCCCACTGATTGCAGCACAAGCGGTGCAGATTTTATGGGATGCTGGCATTCCGCAAAATGTACTGCAACTGCTGCCTGGACGCGGTGAAACGGTCGGTGCGCAGCTGAGTCAGGATGAACGGATTCAGGGCATTATGTTTACCGGCTCGACCGAAGTCGCCAAAATCCTGAATCAGACCGTGGCCAAACGTTTAAGCCAGACCGGTAGTGCTATTCCACTGATTGCGGAAACTGGCGGACAAAACGCCATGATTGTCGATTCTTCAGCCCTGACTGAACAGGTGATTCTGGATGCGGTCAGCTCTGCCTATGACAGTGCCGGACAACGCTGCTCTGCCCTGCGAATTTTATGTGTGCAGGAAGATAATGCCGACACGGTACTGACCATGCTCAAAGGTGCCATGCAGCAGTTGCGCGTCGGTAATCCTTATTTGCTAAAAACCGATATTGGCCCGGTGATTGATCTGGAAGCACAGAACAATATTGAGCGCCATATTGAAAAAATGCGCATTAAGGGCTATCTGGTGCATCAGTTGATGTGGAATAAGCAAAGCGATGCAAGCTTGCAACACGGCACTTTTGTACCACCAACGCTGATTGAACTGCCGCATTTAGATGATCTGGAACGTGAAGTGTTTGGCCCGGTACTGCATGTGATTCGTTACCGTTATGGACAGCTTGATCAACTGCTGGCACAAATCAATGCCAAAGGTTATGGCCTGACCATGGGCTTGCATACCCGTATTGATGAAACCATTCAAAGCGTGATTGCCCAGGCCGAAGTCGGCAACCTGTATATCAACCGTAATATTGTTGGTGCGGTGGTCGGGGTACAACCTTTTGGCGGCGAAGGCCTGTCGGGGACCGGACCTAAGGCTGGTGGACCGCTGTATCTCTACCGCTTAATGCAATACTGCTCGCAGAAAAAGCTGGCTCAACCATTTGCGGCGCAGGCTCTGCATCCAGCAGCAATGCCTGCCCTGTATAACCAATTGGTGGACTGGGTACAGGCCGAGTTCCCGCAGCAGCTGATTCAGCTGCCGGAGAAAATTGCCACGGGTCAGAGCTTCAATCTGACTGGCCCAACCGGTGAAAGTAACCAGTATACGATTTTGCCCCGCCATGCCGTGCTATCCCTAGCCGAACAGGAGCTGGATCAGATTCATCAGTTACTGGCAATTTTTGCAGTCGGCAGTCAGCCGGTGGTTCTGGCAGAAAACCGCTTCATGCTGAAATATCTGCCGAAAATGCCGCCAGAGATTGCCCAGCGGATTCGCGTGATCCCAGACTTGCTGCATGGCGATTATGATGCAGTGCTGCATCATGGCAGCTCGGCGCAATTGCTGGAGTTACAGCAAACGGTAGCGCAGCGTGCCGGAGCGATTGTCGGCATCAGCCATCTCAAACCGAATGATCCGAAAATTCCGCTGGAACGTCTGGTGATTGAACGGGCCATCAGCATTAATACTGCTGCAGCTGGAGGGAACGCCAGCCTGATGACGCTGGATTAAAGCCACCCATTTTCATGGTGTTATTCCTCTTTGCCAAACCAACTCTCCCTGGTCTCTGTTGGTTTGGCTTTTTTTATCTTTGCTCTCGCAAGTGATCTATTTCCCGGCTTTAATCTGCCGATCTGTTGAGCCGAAGCTCGATTTCTCCCGTCACGCTACCGCAATTTAAGGTTTGCACAGAATATCTTTAGGCATCTGCCTGAAACTTTGTTACCATCCCCTGTTTCAATGGGTTTGTGATTTTTACTGCATATGACTTCATCTTATCAGCAACAACTTGATGCCAAAGTTGCACGTATTTCTGCACAGTTTGCCGAATTTAATCCTCCAGCACTGGAGGTGTTTGCCTCGCCTGAACAGCATTTCCGTATGCGTGCAGAATTCCGGATTTGGCATACCGAAGATGACCTGTTTTATGCCATGTTTGAACGCGATGAGCAGCAGAACAAAAAAGTCATTCGAATTGATGAATTTCCAATTGCCGATGCCAGCATCAACCAGTTAATGCCGGTACTGCTGAATGCCTTAAAAGCAGAACCGCTGTTATCCAATCGCCTGTTTGAAGTGCATTTTCTGGCAACCTTAAAAGGTGAAATGCTGGTTTCACTGATTTATCGCTGTCCATTAACTGCAGAGTGGGAAGCGCTGGCCAAACAGCTGGCCGAGCAACTGCAGATTAAAATTATTGGCCGGAGCCGTGGCCAGAAACTGGTACTGAGCGATGAGTTTGTGGTGGAAGAACTGCAGGTCTTTGAACGCCAGTATCAATACAAACAGATTGAAAGCAGCTTTACCCAGCCGAATGCACGTGTTTGCCAGCACATGCTGGAATGGGCCTGTACAGCTGCCGGACACGCCAATCAGGATCTGTTAGAGCTGTACTGTGGCAATGGTAACTTTACCCTGCCGCTGTCGACCCGTTTTAATCGCGTCTTAGCCACAGAACTGGCCAAATCTTCAGTCTATGCGGCGCAGTGGAATATTGAGCAGAACCAGATTGATAATATTCAGGTGGCGCGTTTATCTGCCGAAGAATTTACCCAGGCCTACAATGGCGAGCGTGAATTCCGCCGTTTGCAGGAAGCCGGCATTGAGATGTCCAGCTATCAGTTTGATACCGTGTTTGTAGACCCCCCACGTGCTGGTATTGATGCCGAAACCTTAAAACTGCTACAACGTTTTGAGCGGATTATTTATATCTCCTGTAATCCGGATACGCTGCATGACAATTTGCACACTTTGGCCAGCACCCACAAGATCACCCAATTTGCCCTGTTTGACCAATTCCCTTATACCCATCATGTGGAATCTGGTGTCTTACTGGAAAAGATCTAAAACAATTTGTTTCAAATTATATTATTCAGTCCGAAAAGGAAGATTTTTTAATCTTCCTTTTTTCTTATAAAAATAAGCAACTTAGTTATAATCAAGGCTTATAGCCATCATAATTACGTTTAAACTGTTACAAGCTATCGAAATTTCTAGAGTCTGTTTGCTGCTTTTATCACTTTAGTCGACTTGCATTAATTTTTAAATTGGCTATATTTCGAGCTATGTTAGGTTGCAAATGAAGGCTCTATGAGTTTTTGGCAAAAGCTGTTCGCTCAGGAACAGCAAAACGAGCATAAGAATCAGATTGCTTGTGTTGAAAATGATTGCTCTTGTAAGACAAATGAACAGCTTCTTGAAGCTTTAGCAAAAGCGACAGATGAAGATGTGATTATCGGTATTAAAAAGGTTCTCGCTTCGCGCGGCTATAGCCGTAAAGAGTTGAATGAACTTCAACATTTACCCCTGCAATAGCAGAGTCTGACCACAGAAAAAGGCATTTAGAATTTCTAGGTGCCTTTTTTATTGGTCTGATTTTAATCAGATTTCTTAGTTTTGAAATTTTTTTCATGTATGCTCAAGGGCTTAGATCAGTCTTGATCGTATTTTTAATTCAATACATAACAATAAGGATACCGCTATGAATAACAAAATGATCGGCGCTCTTACCCTTCCACTGCTCTGCCTGGCCCTCACAGGCTGCGACCGTATGCCGGCAGAATGTGAAGAAGCCTGGGACAAGATGGACAGCTTGAGCACAAAAATGGGGCTTTCGGAAGAACAACGTCAATTCCAGAAAAAACAGTTTGAGGCCGGAATCAAAGAAATGTCGACTGAAGATGCCAAACGCCTCTGCAGCCAGCAAACCCAGACCTTAGGCATTATTGGCCAGTAGATTTTTCTGGCTCAGTCGCGCAGGCTGAATCATCAATATACGCCAGCATCGGGCCAACTGCGCGGTACTGGCGATGGCGTTTTAAGGCCGCAATATACACAGAAGATACTGAACCATCCAAGTACAGCGCATTCGGTGTCTTAAGCTGCTGCTGAAACAGCCGGGCAAAGTCATAAAAATTTATTGGCTGCTGGCTGATCACAAAATACAGGGTGGCGTCTTTCAGCCCAACGCCATTGCGGATTTTTCTGGAATCGGAATCCGGAATAAAGTTTGGGTTAATTTTTCCGTCAATCACCAGCATCGGGCCAGATTGGGTGGCATATTTCGGTTGCACATTGGCCTGCTGATACTGCTGGGTGATCATCAACAGTGGCTGCTTGTCCCAGGCCAGTACCCCATTCGGCTGAATCAGAAAATTGCCCCAGCCTTGGGTCTGGGTATTTAACTGGCTTACCCTCTTGCCCTCTTCAATATACAGCCCGACGGGTGCATAATCGGCATGGAACATCCCGGCATTCATGGCAAATTCCAGCTGCTGGCACGGTTGCAGATCATCCTGGAGCGCAGTGAAATAACGATAGGGCTGCTGTGCTGTATTCTTTAATACCAGCTTCAGCTGCGCCATTGATCGGATTTCCGTGACATCAAAATCACCCAGCGTATGTTTCAGCTGCCAGCTGTAGATTTGCGGCTGTGCCTGTGCCCAGTTTGCACTGCAAGCACCCAGCAGAATCAGCAGTTTTAACAGCGGTTTGGCAGTAACTCGTGCAAAGTACTGTCCTAACTTTTTCATTGCATCTGTTCCCTGTTCATCGTTGTATAATTCAGCCATTCTTGTCGCCACCCTGTCGATTCTTGTGCCAAGAAGCAGTACACTAGAGCTTTAAAATACACCTGTCACTTTACTAATGTCACAATGCTCAAGCAGAACACACGGTTCCCTTTAGGGGCGCATCTGATTGTCAAACATTTCGGCTATACCCACCACGGGATTTATGCTGGACGTGGTCGTGTCATTCATTATTCCGGTTTTGCACATTTATTTAAAAAACATCCGATTGAAATCACCAGCCTAGACAAGTTCAGTCATGGCAAACCGGTGCATGTGCAGCATTATGATCAACCCAAATATAAAGGCCGTAAAGTGGTGCGCCGGATGCGTTCACGGATGCATGAAAATAATTATCACCTGATTATCAACAACTGCGAACATTTATGCACCTGGGCCATTACCGGCGTGGAAAGCAGTCCGCAAGTCTTCCGGATGATGAACCGCTTAACCACCATTGGTTATGTCAGCTCCTTAATGAGCTATATGAACAGCATGATGCTGACCCTGACCACCACCTGTTTTGCCCTGGTGCTGTATATTAAAAAGAAATTGCGCGACAAAGCCAAAATGCAGATGCCGACCCATCTGTTTTATAAACACGATGAAAAGAAATAACTCACTGAATCATCTATAGATCAAACACTGTTGATCATCTAAATACTTCCTTTTAACGTTTACTTTGCATGTTGAATACCGCATAAAAAAGCCCGCTGAGTCCAGCAGGCTTTTTCAATCATCTAGCAAAATGCGCTTTTATTTGCCCGGTTTGAAGCTGTCTTTTAAGTCCAGAATACGGTTAAACACTGGTGTTTCGCTGGAATGATCATACTGATCTGCCACGAAATAACCTTCACGTTCAAACTGGAAACGATCTTCTGCTTGCGCTTGCGCTAAAGCCGGCTCAATAACCGCTTGTACCACTTTCAATGAGTCCGGATTCAGATTCGCCAGGAAGTCATCGCCGACTTCTGGGTCAGATTCGGTGAATAGACGGTCGTAAATACGCACTTCAGCTTTCACGCCTTTAGTGGCAGATACCCAGTGAATCACACCTTTCACTTTACGGCCTTCCGGATTCTTACCTAAAGTTTCAGGGTCGATTGAACATTTCAGCTCAATAATTTCACCGTTGTCATCTTTAATGATTTCGTCGCACTTGATCACATAGGCATGACGTAAACGCACTTCACCGCCCGGAATCAGACGTTTAAAGCCTTTCGGTGGCTCTTCTTCGAAATCTTTACGGTCAATATAGATTTCAGAGGTTAGCGGAATGACACGCTCGCCCATATCTACGTTTGGATGACGCGAATGAGTCAGATCCATTTCTGCTGGCAGATTGGTTAACGTCACTTTTAATGGATTCAGCACGGCCATACCACGCGCTGCGGTATTTTCTAGCGACTGACGGATGCAGTATTCCAGCATTGCCACATCGACAATCCCGTCAGACTTCGACACACCAACGCGCTTACAGAAATCACGCAAGCCTTCCGGAGTAAAGCCACGACGACGCATACCCACTACAGTTGGCATACGCGGGTCGTCCCAACCCTTAACAAAACCACCTTCCACCAGACGGCGCAGCTTACGCTTTGAGGTAATGGTGTAATCGACGTTTAAACGGCTGGATTCATACTGACGTGGTACCGCCGCTGATTTTACCTTTTCCACCACCCAGTCATAGAACGGACGGTGATCCTGGAATTCAAGCGTACACAGTGAATGAGTAATGCCTTCAATCGCATCGGATAATGGATGCGCATAGTCGTACATTGGGTACATTTTCCATTTGTCACCGGTCTGGTGATGCTCGGAATGCAGCACACGGTACAAAATTGGGTCACGCATATGTACGTTTGGCGATGCCATATCAATTTTGGCACGTAATACCGCTTGGCCTTCGCCCAGCTCACCATTACGCATCTGTTCAAAATGCGCCAGGTTGTCTTCTACAGACGCATCACGATACGGTGAGTTTTTGCCCGGCTCGACAAATGAACCACGATTCAGCTTGATTTCTTCAGGAGTTTGCAAATCGACATAGGCATCACCCTGTTCAATTAACTGCACCGCCCAGCTATACAACTGGTCAAAATAGCTCGACGCATAGCGTGGCTCGCCATTCCAGTTAAAGCCCAACCATTTCACGTCGTTGGCAATACCATCTACATATTCTTGTTCTTCGGCATCCGGGTTGGTATCGTCAAAACGTAAGTTACATAAACCGTTAAATTCTTCGGCAATCCCGAAATTCAGGCAAATTGCTTTCACGTGACCAATATGTAAGTAACCGTTCGGTTCTGGTGGAAAACGTGTGATCACTTTTTCAGTACGGCCTGCTGCCAGATCATCGGTAATGACCTGACGCACAAAATCTAAGCCCGGCTGTTGTTCTTGCTGCGCAGCATCGACAGAGGCATGGTTACTTGGTGTCGGGGTGTTAGGCAGAGATGAAACAGCATCATTCGGCTTCATAGTTAATAAATCACTTCTAGATAAAAATTTAGGATAATTAAAACGCTATTCCCACTTTTTAACAAAGAAAATAACGTTTTTACTTGCCTTGTAGTTTACAGTTTGCTTATGCTTCTCTCAACCAAAAAACCCATGGCTTTTTTGTCCATGATTAGGAGATAACACAATGAGTTTTCCTCAAGTCGAATTAAACACCAACAAAGGTCGTATTGTTCTTGAGCTTAACACTGAAAAAGCACCTAAAACTGCTGAGAACTTCCTTCAATACGTTCGTGACGGTTTCTATGATGGCGTAATTTTCCACCGTGTCATCGATGGTTTCATGATTCAAGGCGGCGGCTTTGATGAAAACTTCAAAGAAAAAGCAACCCGTGATTCAATCGAAAACGAAGCAGACAATGGTCTGAGCAATGACGAAGGGACCATTGCAATGGCGCGTACCCAGGCTCCGCACTCTGCATCTGCTCAATTCTTCATTAACGTGAAAAACAACTCCTTCCTGAACCACACGGGCAAAACTGCACAAGGTTGGGGTTATGCCGTATTTGGTAAAGTGGTTGAAGGTATGGACGTAGTTGCTGAAATCAAAGGCGTACGTACAGGCAACCGTGGTTACCACGCTGATGTTCCACTAGAAAATGTGGTGATTGAATCTGCCAAGATCATTTCTGAATAAGAATTCCTTCCAACTCCCTTTATTTAAAGGCGTTGGGAGATTCCAAGGAAAAGATTGTGACCTATCTGTTTATTTCAGATTTACATTTGTCACCTGATCACCCTCGACTCGTTCGGGGGTTTTTAGATTTATTACGTGCTTATCAGGATCAAAACACCCAGCTGTATATTTTAGGCGACTGGTTCAATGCCTGGATTGGCGATGACTACACCGCCCCTTGGCTGGATGAAATTGTCAGCGCTTTAAAACAGTTTAATGCCGCAGGCAATCAGCTGTATTTTCAGGTCGGTAACCGTGATTTCGCGCTGCATGAGGTTTTTTTACAGCAGTTTAACGGGCGATTATTACCTGAAATTGACACCCTCACTATTGGCCAGACCCGCTATCGTCTGGAACATGGCGATTCCTTGTGCACCGATGATGTATCCTATCAGCGCTTTAAAAAAGTTATTCGTCATCCGCTCGTGCTGCGTTTGTTAAGAAAAACTCCGTTGTCCTTTCGCAGCAAACTGGCCAACGGTTTTCGCAAACAAAGCCGCGCTTCTAAAGAAGTTAAATCGTATGAAGTGATGGATGTGAATCCGGCTGCGGTAACGCAGGCTTTGGCCGAGGTGGATGTACTGATTCATGGTCATACCCATCGACCAGCCATCCATGAGCTGAATGGCAAAAAGCGGATTGTGCTGGGGGACTGGCGTGCGCATGAGGCACTGATTCTGGAAATTGATCCCGAACAGCCCGCCACTCACCTGCAACTGAAACGCTGGACCTATTAAGCAGCAGGTGGATGACTATAAATCCCCACCTCCTGCATCATCTGTCAGGTTAATAATGACCGCTTAATACCCCCCTTCAGGTTTTACCCAGCTCGCTCCGGTTTTATATTTGGCCAGCAGCTCACGCAAGGAATTCATTAATACGCTGGTATCGACACCGACAGCGACAAATTCGGTACCCAGTTCAATATATTTTTGCGTCACGTCATGTTGAGTCGATAAAATCCCGGCCGCTTTACCCGATGCGCGAATTCGTTGAATTGCATCAACCACTGCGTTTTGCACGTCAGGATGGTTCGGATTGCCTTCATAACCCATAGTGGCAGATAAATCTACTGCGCCAATAAATACCCCATCAATGCCCTCGACTTTTAAGATGTTATCCAGATTTTCCAGCCCTGTAACTGACTCAATCTGAATCAGCAAACAGATATTTTCATGTGCAGTGGCATAATAATCCGGAATACTGTTCCAGCGTGTGGCACGTGCCAAAGCCGCACCTACACCGCGAATCCCTTCCGGTGGATAACGCACTGCTTTAACCATCAGTTCGGCCTGCTCCACGGTTTCCACCATCGGAATCAATAAGGTTTGTGCGCCAATATCCAGCAACTGTTTAATAAGCTGCACACTGCCAATTGGCGGACGGACCACCGCCTGTGACGGATAGGCCGCAATACTTTGCAGCTGGGCCAGTGTGGTTCTTAAATCACTGGGCGCATGTTCCCCATCAATCAGCAACCAGTCATAACCGGCATTGGCCGCAATTTCAGTGCCATAGGCATCGGCCAGACCGACCCATAAACCAATCTGCTGCTGGGTTTTTAATTTATGTTTAAAGTGATTACGATAGTCCATCAACAGGCTCGCTATAGTCCACACCTGTCTCCATTAAATGCCGATTTTTAAAAATTGCCAATATTCAAAACCACTGTTGTGATTTGATTTAACACTTAATCGGGCAATAACTGAAAATACGATGACCACATTTTAAGGTTAATTTTGACAATAAAATTGCAGCTAATATGCCATCAAAGCCATCAAAATGGCGTATGATGCTGAAGGTTCAGCCTTTCTCAATTTATCCTTATTGCTGGAGTATCTTTATGGATTTGCTCGACGTCGTACGCAGCCGCTATACCACCAAAGCCTATGATCCTGCAAAAAAAATTCCTCAAGAGCAGTTTGAACGCTTTCTCGAAATTCTCCGCTTTACCCCCTCTTCTATTAATATCCAGCCTTGGCATTTCTTTATTGCCGAGCATGATGCAGCCAAGCAGCGCATTGCCAAAGCCCTGGTCGGGAAATATGCCTACAATGCGCCTAAAGTCTTAGATTCTTCTCACACCATTTTGTTCTGTACCAAAGCCGATATTAGCGATGAGCATCTGGACAATTTGTTGCAGCAGGATGATGTCAGCGGCCGCTTTAAAGATGCCAGTGCCAAGCAGGGCCAGAAAGACAGCCGTAGCGGATATGTGGATTATTACCGCAATGAAAAAGGTGATATTCAGCGCTGGGCCGAAAACCAGACCTTTATTGCCTTGGGTCAGATGTTGCTGGCTGCCGGTATTGAAGGTGTAGATGCCACCCCGATTGGCGGCTTTAATGAACAGATTCTGACAGAAGAACTAGAATTACAGGACAAGGGTTTAATTCCATCGGTGCTGCTGACCTTGGGCTATCGCAGTGAGCAGGACTTTAATGCTAAACTTCCCAAGTCACGCCTGAATAAAGATGAAATTTTCACCAAATTGTAAGAACTACATTACATAATACAGGGACGAAAGTCCCTGATTTCGGCTTGATTTTTGCTTTCCCTTTCACAACACAATAATAATAGACCGGAGAAGAAAGATGTCTATCCTTGCCCAGCTCCCAATGAAGTTTGAATGTCGTCAATACAATAAACTGTATTTGCATCAATATCAGCAGGAAAAACGCCATTATCCTCATTGTCCGAGCTGCCAGAAAGCCGGTCTGTTACTGGGCATTGCCGAACTTCAGGACCTGATCAAACATCCGCTGATTTTTGCTGCCAGCTTCATCAAATTCAAGCCGTCATCGCATAAGCTAAACACATCACACTAATGATGCCCAGCCCCAGCCCAATGGCGGTGCTGGGTTTTAATTTTTCTTTAAAGAACAGCAAACCGCTGATTACCCCTAAAATTACCACCAGAATATTCATGCCAGCGAACACAACCGCCGGTGAATCTTTTAAAGCCATATGTGCTTTGACATAAAACGCGATATTGGCAAAATTCAGCATCCCCAAAATTAAGCCTGCCACTATATTTTTGCCACTGCCCCAGCTTTTGTGCTGAATCAGAATATACCCCAACGATAAAATAAAAGCGCAGATGAACATTAGGTTCAATACCAGCGCAAACTGCAGCCCTAAACCGGTGGTGTATTTCAGCAACACATCAATCAGCGCATAACCGACCCAGACCAAAGCCAAATACAGCATACCCGCCTGGGCGGACGATGCACCGCCACGATGCGAATATAAAATACACAGTACCGCTGCAATCCCCAACGCAATCCCGACAATTTTCAGGCTATTAAACTGTTCCTGGAAAATAAAATAGGCCGCAGTTAAAGACAGCACCACCGACAGCCGCTGGGCAATTTCGGTTTTTAAAATTCCGGCAGTTTGTAATGCTTTGGCTAAAAACAGGAATACGCTTGGCAATAATACCCCTAAGGCCAGAATCAGCAGCCACGGCGTTTCGGTGAGGGACAGCTGTTGTACATTAGGCTGAAACCACCAGAAACACAGCACACTGGCCGAGGCATAATTCCAGCTGATCATCTGCAAAGGTGAATAGCCGCGATTCTTTGCGACTTTCAAGAGAATCGACACCACCACACTACAAATGGCCGCTGCTAATATCAGTTCCATGATCTACTCTTATTTATATGCATTATGTGATCTGCTCTGCTGCACTATAGCGGTTCAGATACAGAAAAGCCCACGCAATGTGTAATGCCAGTCAGTTAAGAGATTGACTGGCTTTTTCTTGGGTATTTTTGAGGTTTTCCTTTTACAACTCTTGGGTAACTCCTCATCCTTCTCTCAGGTATAACATACCGATTAGATTTCTCCATTA
>NZ_VPBE01000035.1:0-19775 GCF_013418895.1 Acinetobacter sp. YH12116
CCCGAACTCAGAAGTGAAACCTCTTAGCGCTGATGGTAGTGTGGGGTTACCCATGTGAGAGTAAGTCATCGCCAGCTCATTAATTCAAAATCCCCCTAGCTTAAACAGCAGGGGGATTTTTTTATGCTTTTAATAAAGTTATAGTGCTTCAATATAAATAAAATTATTAAAAAATAATCCATGTATAGAAAATTTTATCCCAGCTATTTGCTGTTAAATCTCTGTATTTCAGTTATTTTTGTGGCTATTGGTATGTATCCTGATCATGTGTTATTGAACTACTGGATGGTGGTAATACATTGGATTCTCGGAATTGTGCTGATGTATATATTGATTATCCGTTTACCGCTTTTTAATCGCTTTTATATTAATCGAAAAAAATTACATTATTCTATTGTACAAACCCCAATATATAAGCATGCAGAGTATAAGGCAGCACCCGTAATGTCTGGATTAGTGGTCTTTGGCTTGGTGTGTACCGTGTTATATGTATTCAACATGACAGAGTTTTATGTTGAATATGCGTTTATTGCAGGCTTATCTACAGGGAATATGAGTTTTTATTATGCTCTCTAAACCATCTCTAAGGTTCATTGAACTGCCGACTAGTATTTTTCAATGTAGTTCCTAATCCTTCTTTAAGAGTAGGATGATAGAAAGGTTTAGTAAGCAGCTTATCTCAGGTCATACTTTCGCCGCTTAGCTAGGTGAAAGCTGTCTATTTCCGTAGTGGGTAAGGTGCTACAAAAGTAGGATAAGCAATAAATAAAAAGAAACCCCATCATCCTGACGGGGTTTCTTCGTATTTCGTGCTTTAGGTATAACTCCTGTCGTACCTCACGATCCTGGTGTACAAACTTATTATTGTTGTTTTTCGTTTGGGAAACATCCTGTTTCCTGATGAATTTAGAATACGAAAATTCTGTGTGTACGCCTAGCCTCAATTATCTTCATTCAATGTAAGCCAAAACGTACAAGGAGACTGAACTATTTATTGGAAAATTTCAGCCATAAAAAACCGCCTATGTCAGGCGGTTTGGAATCAGACTGCTTAAGCAAACATTTGGCTTGCTGCGCAATATAGAATCCATAGAATCGCAATTGCTACGACAGGTTCCAAAACTTTGGCCCAGCCTGGAACAGTCGGTTCTGCTGCGACTGTGCTTTCTACTGGCGCATGATCGGCTTGTTGATGTAACATTTGATTAAACTCCTTCATCGTATCATCTAATGATAGCTCTTCTTGGGGAAGGGGTTTAGAGCCCTTTAACTCTGTTAGCTCGTTTGTTGACCAAACCCAATCATCTGCCTGACCTGACAGATGTTCAATTTGACCCTGTAGCAGCTCTTTTAAGCCGTTGCTGCCAAAGTTACCGGTTTCATCCAGCTGTTTTAATTCGGTCAGTTGCAGGCTTAAAATTTCACTAATACCGTGTTCGAGTTCAGGTTTAGGCAGTTCAGACTGGTTGTGTACCGAAGTGGTCAGATGACGGGACACTTCCTGAATATACAGCGGATCGAGGGTCTTGATTTCCTGATAGAGCTTATTGTCATCTTCGCGCCACAGACGAATCAGTTTGCCTAGAGTTAGCGCATTGAGTTCCTGGATATATGCATTGCGGCTATCAGCATCGTACTGCTGCAAAAGCTGAGGCTTTTGAATTTTAACCTGATCGCTAAAGTATTGTACTAAATCAAAAGCCATGCATTTACTCCTATTTCTTTTTTAATCTAATAATCTTAGGCTTGGTTTTTTCTTTGGTGTTTCAGTTTGTTCCTCTGTGCTTGATTTTAAAGCATTTGGATCATTTTGGATATGTTCATATTCACTTGGATCAAAGAATAAACCCTGGCCATTTTCGCGAGCATAAATCCCCAAAACTGCAGCAATGGGTACATAAATATCGCGTGCTACGCCACCAAAGCGCGCCGAAAAGCTGATGGCATCATTGGAGATGTGCAAGCCATGGACTGCATGTGGCACGATATTTAACACAATCTGGCCATCCTGAATGAACTGCTCTGGCACCATGGTGTTGGGTTGGGTGGCATCGACCAGAATATGCGGTGTAAGCTGGTTGTCGCAAATCCATTCATAAATGGCACGCACTAGATAGGGACGGGTTGGGCTTAAGTTGAGTTCCTGTTCAGACATATCTACTCTCTACTTATTTATTAAAAATTCGCTATAGCGGTTTTTTTCCTGCACGGTTAAGGATTTTACAAATGCAGGGCGACTAAAATTTCGCTGGCAATATAAATGAATCGGGCGGCAATGCTGTTTTGGCAGTTCAATGCCCATGGCTTTCAGGCGCAGGAAAATTGGGGCCAGCATACAATCCAGGATGCCAAAGTTTTCCGCCATAAAATAAGGGAAATGCTGAAATAATGGTGTGAGTGAGACCAGTGTATCACGAAGCTGCTTTTGTGCCTTGGCCTGTGCTGCGCTATTCAGGGTATCTTCATGGCAAAGCAGGATATCGGCCAGCTTTAGCCAGTCCTGCTCAAAACGCCAGATGTATTGGCGCTGCTCTGCGCGGGGTGCTGGTGCATCGGCATAGAGCTTGTTTTGCCGGTAGCGGTCATCAACATATTCGGAAATAATTGGGGCATGGAACAGTTTTAAATCTTGCTCTACCAGCATGGGTAGGCGATTATAAGGATTCAGGCTGGCTAAATCTTCATCTTCATGGTCGACCAGGACCAGATGATATTTAATATTCTTCTCAGCCAGTACCAGGCGAATCCAGTGCGAGCGGAAATCGTCTGCATGACTGTATAGTGTAATTCCCTGTAGCGGTGTATTTTCCAAGGACATAAATCAGTAAGCAGCAAAATGAATCAGTTAGGATACTAAAATTCAACCTAAAAAGCACGAAGCGAAAAAGGATGAATCGGGTGAAAATGGGTTAGATTATAAAAAAATAACAGGAGCGGCGCAGTATGATGATAAAACTTGTGTTTCTGATGTTCTGCTTAGGAATTGGGGTAGTGAACTATTATTTCAGCAAGGCCTTCTGGCTGCATGAGGGCAGTTGGGGTAAAGATGTACCTGAACAATAAATTCTTTTATCTTTAAAATAACAGCCAATAAAAAAGCCTTGGATAAACCAAGGCTTTTTGTCCAACTCGGTAAACGAATTAACGTTTAGAGAATTGAGGACGTTTACGTGCTTTACGTAAACCAAGTTTCTTACGTTCAACTTCACGAGCGTCACGAGTAACGAAACCAGCTTGACGAAGAGCAGGTTTTAAAGTCTCGTCAGAAGCGATTAATGCACGAGTAATACCGTGACGGATCGCGCCTGCTTGACCACCGATACCACCACCAGCAACAGTGATGTAAAGGTCATATTTTTCAGTTGCTTCAAGAAGCTCTAAAGGTTGACGAACAACCATACGAGCAGTTTCACGACCGAAATATTGCTCTAATGAACGGTTGTTGATCACGAGTTTACCAGTACCAGCAGATAAGAAAACACGTGCAGTTGCGGTCTTACGGCGACCTGTACCATAGTTAGTAGCCATGTGCTGTATCCCTTAGATATCCAAAACTTGTGGCTGTTGAGCAGTATGAGGATGCTCGCTACCAGCGTACACTTTCATTTTCTTGATCATTGCATAACCAAGAGGACCTTTTGGCAACATGCCTTTCACAGCGCGTTGGAAGATTTCTTCAGGTTTGTGAGCAACTAACTTTTCAAAGTTAGTTTCTTTTAAACCGCCTGGGAATTCAGTGTGGCGATAGTATTTTTTGTCAAGTGACTTGTTACCAGTTACTTGAACTTGTTCAGCGTTGATAACAACGATGTAGTCACCAGTGTCAACGTGAGGAGTATAAGAAGTCTTATGCTTACCGCGTAAACGACGAGCGATTTCAGTCGCAAGACGACCTAAAGTTTTGCCAGAAGCATCAACAACGTACCAGTCGTGTTGAACTTCAGCTGGCTTAGCGCTGAGAGTTTTCATTAAACCACTACCTATTATAGTTGGTTTGGACGGTGAATCAGTCCAAACAAAAAGGAGACGAGATTCTAAACGAAATTGTCGAGAACCACAATGAAAATATAAAATTTCAAGCGCTGTATTTTAATCAAAATCCTGAGAAAAGAAAAGACTTGCCAAGAACATCCATCTGCCGTGCCTAGTACTGATCAACTTTCAGCTAAATATCCGCCTTCAAAAGCAGTTTAGATTGCCCCAAAACCGGCCAATCTGCCCGAATCTTCAGCAGAATTCACGGCCGCTGCGGTCAAAGTCTGCTTATAATGGGAGATGCCTTATTGTTTAGGATCAATCATGCTGCCTTTATATGTGACCAGTGGTGAACCTGCCGGCATTGGCCCGGATATTTGTCTGCATCTTGCCGACCGTGTAGATGAGCGTCCCGTTGTGGTTCTGGCCGATCTGGCCATGCTGGCCCAGCGTGCGCAAGTGTTGAAGATGCCGGTAGAACTGATTGAATACAGCGGGCAAACTGCTTCTTCAGAAAAAGGGCAGCTCTATGTCGAGCATGTGCCTTTACAGCAAGCTGTGGTGATGGGCGAGCTGAATCCGCAAAATGCCGCTTATGTGTTGGAACAGCTACGTCGTTCGGCCGATTATGCCATGTCAGGCAAAAGTGTCGGGGTAGCGACTGCGCCGGTACAGAAGTCAGTCATCAATGACGCTGGTATAGCCTTTAGTGGCCATACCGAATATTACCAGGAGTTTGCGGGCGTGCCGCGCGTGGTGATGATGCTGGCCACCAAAACCCTAAGAGTGGCCCTGGCCACTACGCATTTACCGCTGCGTGCAGTGGCTGATGCGATTACCGCTGAACGTCTGCATCAGGTGATTGATATTCTCATCCACGATTTAAAATCCAAATTTAAAATTGAGCAGCCGAATATTCTGGTCTGTGGTTTAAATCCGCATGCCGGTGAGGGCGGTTATTTGGGCATGGAAGAAATTGAGGTGATTAATCCGGTGCTGGAAAGCTATCGCGCGCAGGACATCCAGATGAGTTTAAGCCTGCCGGCTGATACCTTATTTACTCCGGAAAACCTAAAAGATGCCGATGCGGTTCTGGCGATGTATCACGATCAGGGCTTACCTGTGCTAAAATCGCAAGGCTTTGGTGAAGCCATCAATATTACTTTGGGCTTGCCGTTTATTCGCACTTCAGTTGATCATGGCACAGCACTCTCCCTCGCAGGCAGCGGTCTTGCGAAAAGCTCAAGCCTGAATGTGGCTGTTGATTTGGCGCTGGATTTAGCGCGTCACTGATCTTGTCTTTATTACACGTTGGAAATCTTTATGTATCAGATTAATGCCTTAAACCCGAAAGATGAAGGGCACCACACGCGCAAGCGTTTTGGTCAAAACTTTTTACATGACCAACGTGTGATTGCGAAAATTGTACGCTCGGTCAATCCGCGTCCGGGCGATAATATTGTTGAAATTGGCCCGGGTCTGGCGGCCTTAACTTCACCATTAATTGGTGAATGTGATGCCTTGACCGTTGTGGAACTGGACCGTGATCTGGCTGCCGGTTTGCCGGGGCGTGTGCCACATCCGGAACGTTTAACCATTATTGAAACCGATGCGCTGAAATATGATTTTAGCAATCTGTTTGAAGATGACCGTCCACTCCGTGTGGTGGGTAACCTGCCGTATAACATTTCGACCCCACTGTTGTTCCATCTCTTGGAGTTTGGTGACAAAGTCAAAGACATGCACTTCATGCTGCAAAAAGAAGTGGTCGACCGGATTACGGCTGCACCAAATACCAAAGAATACGGCCGTTTGTCGGTGATGATTCAGTATTACTGCAAACCAACTTTCCTGTTTGAAGTGCCACCGGGCTCTTTTAGCCCGCCACCAAAAGTGACTTCTGCGGTGTTTCGTTTAGAGCCGTATGAGGTGAAACCGATTGTGGCGAAAAATGAAAAGGCTTTATCGCGTCTGGTTTCGCATGTGTTTACCCAGCGTCGTAAAACCTTGCGCAATAGCTTAAAAGGCATGCTGGCAGAAGATGGTTTTGAAAAAGCCGGTGTCGATCCGATGGCACGTCCAGAAACCCTGACCCTGGCCGAATTTGTGGCTTTGGCAGATCAAATGGTGGTGTAAAACAACGATGGCACGTTATAACTATGTGATTGGCGATGTACAGGGCTGTTTTGAAGCCCTGAAAGCCTTGCTCAAGGAAATCCGCTTTGATCCGGATCAGGACTTTATCTGGTTTGCCGGTGATCTGGTGGCACGTGGTGAAAACTCGCTTGGCGTGTTGCGCTTTGTCAAAAAGCTGGCCGATCGTGGTGTTGCGACCACAGTGCTGGGCAATCATGACCTGACTTTGCTGGCTGGTGCACGTGGCCTGAAAGAGATTAAAGACAAAGACCAGACCCGCGATGTGATTGATGCCATCGACAGCGATGAATTGATTGACTGGTTACGCAAGCAGCCGTTATGTGTCTGTCCGAATGAATCGACCATCATTACCCATGCCGGTATTCCGCATTTGTGGGACGCAGAAAAAACTCAGGCGCTGGCCAAAGAAGTTGAAGCGGTGATTCAGCATGACGATTTTGCGGTGATGGATCATTTTCTGGCCGAGATGTTTGGCAAAGAGCCGGCCCTCTGGTCAGATGATTTGCAAGGCAATGAACGCTTACGCTGTATCGTCAACTATCTAACCCGCATGCGCCTGACCGATGCAGAAGGACGCCTGGAGTTCAGTTTTAAAGACAGTCTGGACGATCCGATGCCGGCCGGCTTTAAACCGTGGTTTGAATATGTTTCGGCTGCAGCTGAAACGCATCAGATTATTTTTGGGCACTGGGCCGCGCTGCAAGGCAAAACTATTTCCGCCCAGATTCAGAATGTCGATGGGGGCTGTGTCTGGGGGCATCAACTGGTGGCTTATCGTTTGGAAGACCAGCAATTGTTTACAGTGGATAATCCACTGGAAGAATGGTAACAATATTTTATCTTTATAATTTAAAAATGTGATGTCGAAATGAAAACAGCCACCTATTAAAGTGGCTGTTTTTTTGAATTTTATTGAATTCGAATCCAAGTTTGGCTGCGCCCTAGTGTAGACACCCCCATATAAGCGCGCAAAGTCAAACGCTTACCTGTCGAGTTGAGGCGGATTTTTGCATCGTAAATACGACCTGCCAATGGATCAATTACGCGTCCTTTTTCGTAATTATTGCTATCTTTGACTTGTTTTAAGCCTTTTAAAATATCCATCCCTAAAATAGGTTGGTCAGTATAAGGCGCAGGACACTTATTACAAAGTTCACGTGGGGTATAACCTGGACGTGGAGTTACTTTAATAATTTTACCCGTATAGGTTTGATTGGCTTCTTTACGAATTTCGATGACAGCTTTAGGTGAGCCTGTTTTATCATCAATTTGTTGCCAAGTCCCTGCTAAATCTTGTGCCATCGCCAAAGTGCTTAGACTGCCGAAGATGACGGCTATTCCTAAAGCCAATTTCTGAATCATTTTATTTCCCTTACTCGGTCTTTGCGGCTAGTCTAATCTGTGAATTGACTGACACAAAGTCCCGAGTATCTAGAAAAAATGACCGATGCGACACAATTACTCGCTTATTGTTGGCGAATCCACGTTTGTGTCCGACCAATGGCTGAAATTCCGACGTAACCACGTAAAGTTAGACGTTTATTATTAGACGCTAAACGGCCTTTCAGGCTATACATTTTGCCTGTAAGTGGATCTAAAATACGTCCATCGGCATAGTTGTTATTTTCCACATGCTTTAAGCCATGAATAACTTCCAAACCCACCAAAGGTTTGTTGGTATAAGGTGCAGGACAATTCACACACATAGTTTTTGGAGTATAGCCTGGTCTTGGTGTGACTTTAATAATTTTACCTGTAAAGCTGCCATTTTCAGCTTGGGTAATTTCAATAAGTGCTTTAGGTGAGCCTGTTTTGTCATCAATACTTTGCCAGATACCCGTTAGGTCTGATGCAAACGCTGAGCCACTGAAGATGAAGCTTGCAAATGCGCCCATCAATACATTTTTCTTCATATCAGTTCCTTTGATTGTCGAAAGTTATCACAGAGGTTAATTCAAGGTATAAAGCGAGTTGTGGAAGGAGTCAAGCGATTTGAGAGGTAATTAATTTTAAAGTTGCAACTAAGATGCAGAAAAACCAATAAAAAATGCCACGAACGTGTGGCATTTTATGTGAAAAGAGAAGTGATTAATTATTCGCTTTTAATCCAAGTTTGGCTGCGTCCTAAGGCCGATACACCGACATAACCTCTGAGGGTTAGACGTTTACCGTTGCTGCTCAGTTTAGCTTTGGTACTGTAAATATTGCCAGACAGCGGATCAATAATCTTGCCGCCGCTATAGTTGTGTTTGCCCTTATACGCCAGTCCTTTTAGTACATCCATGCCTAAAATGGGCTGATTGGTATAAGGCGCAGGGCAGTTGACACAGGTTTCTTTTGCTGTGTAACCCGGACGTGGCGTTACTTTGACGATTTTAGCGGTATAAGTGCCATTAGCTTCTTGACGAATCTCTAAAATGGCTTTGGATGAACCGGTTTTATCATCAATATTGCGCCAGGTACCGGAGAGATCTTCCGCGAAAACGCCAGCACTGAATGTGGCTGCCAGAAGTGCCACTGTATATTTAAATTTTCCCATGTTTCTATCCCTTTAATACACTTCAAAAAATTCAATTTTCATCTTAAGAATATTTTTTCATCAACACAAGATGTAAATATTGATTCTTGAGTCACATTTTTTGAATAAAGAGTATAAATGTTGGCAGCCAGACTGCGGTAAACACGGCATTCACCGCCATCCCAAATGCAGCATAACGACCGGCCACACTACCGCGTTGCCAGGCCTGTGCTGTGCCAATCGCATGTGCGGCAAGGCCTAAGGCCAGTCCTGAGGCGCGCTCATCATTAATATGACGCAGCAGCAGCGGTGAGAAAGCGGCACCAATCACCCCGGATAAAATCACAATCAGAATGGCCAGACTGACCGGCGCTTCCAGCAGGGTGGCAATATTGATGGCAATTGGCGTGGTCACGGCACGGGTGGCAAATGCCATGATGTCATCCCCGGCCATATGTAAGAGATAGGCCAGTCCCATTGGCAAGGCTACGGCGCTGATGCTGGCAAACAGCAAAATGCCCAGAATGGCTTTGAGCGGCAGATCATCATAGCGCATGGCCGCCAGCGGAATCGCCAGTGCCACGGTCACATAACCCAGCAGATGGTTAAACAGCGGATTGACCTGTGCCATATAATCTTCATAGGGAATGCCAAATACATACAGCAGTAGCACAATAAAAATCATGCCAAAGACAATGACCGGAATTTGCGGCAGTTTCTGGTTACAGGGTTTGGCAAGCAGATAGGCCACCAGGGTGATTAAAAAGCCATAAACAATTGCGAGCATGTTTTAATCTCCTAGAGCCAGCGTTTGGCCATTTTGGCATACAACCATAACGGCAGTAGGGTGCTGAGAAACAGCACCACCAGAAAAGCCGGAATTTTATTGCCCATATGGGTCAGCATCAGCAGTGAGCCGGCACTAATCGGTAAAAAGGCAAACGCACTTTCTTTCATGATTTTATTGTTGGTATCGACAATCCGGGCTGGAATTTTATGCAGTCGGCGCCACAGGAAAAGCACCACCAGCAGGCTGAGTAAACCCATCAGGTTGCCCAGTTCAGGATGGTTGAAATAGGTCGCAATCCAGACGGCTGTTTCACGAAATACAATAATTAAGAGAAGTGTGCCAATCCAAGCTGGCCAGTCGATACGTTTAAGCCTGTTCATTTTTTATCAGTCGGTCATATTTTACTGTTCAAGTTTTAACTGATCTCATCATCAATTTCAAATTCTTCTAAAGGCCGTTTAAATTGCTGAGCCTTGGCACCCAGAATTTCGTCCAGCGGCAAGTGCGCCTGACGGATCATCTGTTCCAGTTTGGCAGGGGCCATATTTACGCGCAGATTCAGTTGTCCCTGCTCATCATAGTGCTCGGACTGAATCACATTCAGTTCATAAAACTGGTTGCGTAATTTGCCATAGGCCGGTTTTAATACCACATCAAAACTTTGAATCTGGCCCATCAGACATTCATGTACCGCCTGACGTAACAGTTCCAGTCCCTGACCCGAATGTGCTGAAATATACACTCGCTCCGGCTGATGAGGCTTGGCATAGACAATTTTGGCCTGCTCGCCGGTGCAGTCGATTTTGTTATAAACCCTGAGCACCGGCACATCTGCGCCAATTTCTTTCAGGACGCGCTCAACTGCTTCAATCTGTTCCAGCATGTCCGGACTGCTGGAATCAATCACATGCAGCAACAAGGTCGCTTCCAGAGTTTCTTCCAGCGTGGCCTTAAATGATTCCACCAGCGAGTGCGAGAGATTACGGACAAAACCCACGGTATCGGCCAGCACCAGCGTACCAATCCCATCCCATTCCAGCCGGCGTAAGGTCGGGTCGAGCGTAGCAAAGAGCTGATCGGCGGCGTAGACATCGCTATTGGCCAGAATATTAAACAGCGTCGATTTGCCGGCATTGGTATAGCCAACCAGTGATACGGTAGGAACGGCGGCTTTTTGACGGGCCACACGACCCTGCATACGGGTCTGGCGGACTTTATCCAGTTTGGCTTTCAGCTGGCCCATACGAATTCTTAACAGGCGGCGGTCGGTTTCCAGCAAGGTTTCACCCGGACCACGTAAACCAATCCCGCCTTTTTGACTGTCCAGATTGCCGCGGCTACGAATCAGGCGTGAGGAGAGGTGATGCAATTGTGCCAGCTCGACCTGCAATTTCCCTTCATAGGTCCGGGCGCGCTGGGCGAAAATATCCAGAATCAGCTCGGTCCGGTCGACCACACGGCATTTCATGATTTTTTCAAGATTACGTGCCTGTGCCGGCGTCAACGCATGATCGAAAATCACCAGTTCAGCCTCGAGTTCTGCAACCAGCGCAGCAATTTCGTCCGCTTTACCAGAACCGATAAATAACTTGGCATCGGGTTTAATCCGCTGGGCAAACACATGCTGCAAAACTTCAGCACCTGCAGATTTTGCAAGCAGATGAAATTCTTCTGCATCAAGGTCTTCTAAAATCTGTACGCTGACGCTCACGAGCACAACGCGTTCACCACCTTGATGTTGCTGGTAATCTGGCACCTGGGCATTTCTCCTCATGAAAATTCTATTCTAGAGCAAAAAGCGCCAGCTGCGTGAACTAGATGAAGATGATTACAGCAGCATGACAAAAAGCAGGCGAATCCTCACAATCCTCAATTTGGAATCAGTATCATCCTCTTTGTGAGAGGGAGGCATGGAAAGCTTGATCGTTGTATCTGATTCATCAGCATGATCATTACATCAAGGGATTTGCTGTGGATTTATCCATTGCAGCAAGACTGTAGAAGAATTGGTATAGCGCATTTCAATTGAGCGATCTGGACAGTTTTTCGATGCTTATGATCAATGTCTGGTCAATTGCTTCAAGATAGAATACAGTTCTCTGAACAATTCTTGCTGTGATTTTCGCAATTCACGATTATGCTATGTCTCAAGTTTCTTTATCTTCATCCGCTTCAATGAATAGTCTGTCCAAATTTTTTCTCTATTCTAAAAAAATCACTGCCGGTCTGGCAGCGGTGAGCGAAGGCTTTTATCTGGTGTATCGTCACAGCTTGTATAAGCAGCCGAATAATCCGCAGAATACCCGTTATGTGCAGCATTTTTGCCGTCAGTTGTGCAAGGTGTTCAATATTGAAGTCGAAGTGCATGGAGAAATTCCCACCCAGCCGGCCTTATGGGTCAGCAACCATGTGTCATGGCTAGATGTGCCGGTGCTCGGTTCAGGTGCGCGGGTATTTTTTCTGGCCAAAGCTGAAATTGAGCAATGGCCGGTGTTTGGAAAGTTGGCCAAAGGTGGCGGGACCTTATTTATTAAACGCGGTTCGGGAGATTCGATTAAAATCCGCGACCAGATTACCCAGTTTTTAAAACAGGATGTGCCGGTACTGTTTTTCCCGGAGGCCACGACTTCGGATGGGACTAAAATTAAAAAAGTACATGGCCGTTTATTGGGCGCGGCAATTGAAGCGCAGCGTCCGGTGCAAATCTGCCTGATCTGTTATATCAACCAGCAGGGCGAGCTGGATACCGTAGCGCCGTTTATCAATGAAATGACCTTTATTGAGCATGTTAAAAATGTGCTGGAAATGCCAAAGGTCACCGCACATTTAATGGCTCTAAACCCGATTTCGGTAGAAGGGCATACGGTGGAAAGCCTGACCTCGCTGGTTCAAAACAAGATGATTGAGGGCTTGGAGCAGCTGCATCAAAAAGTCCTGATTCAGCAGGCCAGTGCTTAAGCTTTAACCTGTGTTGCAGGCTTACATAAAGCCCTCAATTGGCAGCCAGGAAATGATTTTCATGGCTGCTTTTTCATACCATTTCATTTTTGGTTCTTTAACAAATACGCGTTCTTCACCTTTGCTATTTACGACACGCCAGTTAATGTTGTTTTGTGCATCCAGCACCAGACGGTAAGCATATTTGGATAAATTGGCATCCATGGTCTGATGCACCGATCTCGCCAGCGTCGGACTGTTGAGCAATACGCCAATTTCACTGTTTAAATAGGCCGAACGCGGATCAAAATTAAAAGAGCCAATAAAGACCTGTTTTTCATCCAGTGCCATCAGTTTGGCATGCAGGCTGGAACGGCTCAGACCTTTTAAGCTGACTTTGGCTTTTTTCGACAGTTCTTCGGTATTGCTGTTCAGATGCTCGGCCTCGGGTGCATATAAAAACTCATACAGCTCGACATCATTTTCCAGTAAGTCCTGACGGTATTTGGCATAAAACGCGTGTACCAGCGGAACGTCATTGGCCTTATAGGAATTGGTCAGTACCCGCACCTGTACGCCGTCATTGGCCAGCTGTTTTAAGCGGTCAGCCCCGGATTCTTCCGGTACAAAATAGGCCGAAATAATATCCACACTTTCAGTCGGTTTTTCCAGATGACTGAGCAGCTGGAAATTCAGTAATTCTTCTTTGGGTGCGCGGTCTTTAATCTTGCTTGGCGAGTCTTTCACCACTTCTGCTTTGACCCAGTCAAACTGGATTTTGTGGTTAAACCACTGTTCAATGGCTTGGGAGCGTGTGGCTAAATCAAGATAATTTTGTACCGCCACTTCTGCAGAATGGTCTTCGAGCTGCTGTTTCAGGCTTTCATAACGCAGATGATGCTGCTGTGGATTGACCAGCTGCTTGACCGAATAGGCATAATCATCATTCCAGTATTCATCAAAGGAGTGAATGATTTCATCGGAGGCAGAACCAACCAGCATCACATCGACATCGGAAAACTGATAGCTGTCGCTGACGTTATAATACTGGTTACTCATATTGCGCCCGCCAATCAGGGCAATCTGGTTATCGGCAATAAAGCTTTTATTGTGCATGCGCCGGTTGATACGTTTTAAATCTAGCACCATGTCCATGGCGCGGTATTTACGGAAGCGGTACGGATTGTATAGCTTGACGTCGATATTGCTGTGCTGGTCCAGCGCCAGATAAATACCTTCCATTTTCTTGGCATTGTTATCATCGACCAGCAAGCGCACTTTCACGCCGCGATCAGCTGCGCGAATAATTGAATGTAGTGCCAGCGCCCCGATTTTGTCGTTGTCCCAGATATAATATTGCAGGTCTAGGGTTTCTTCTGCCTTATCAATTAAATACAAGCGTGCTGACAGGGCTTCCAGCGGATCGTACAGCACCCGATAACCGGTCAGCTGCGGATTTTTTTCACGCAGCGGCAATACAATCTGGGCCAGATGGGTATGCTCGGTTGGCGTTTCAAAAGCCATTTGAACCGGATGTTCAATCTGTTTGGGCAGGGTTGAACAGCCACTGACTCCCAACACTAAACTGCAACTCAACAGCATGGCCGCGGTAGAAGAAGACATAGAACTTCTCGCGTATGTATTTGATTGCAAATTAAATTTGTCAGGATGTATCATATTGTCTAAAACAAGTCCAAAATTTGGTTTGAGTATAATTGCCAGCTGTGAAAAGATAAATATAAGAACGGACGAATTTAGTCGCCGGGGGAGAGTCGGGCATAACTATGTGGGATAGCCAATCAATTATACTGTATTTCTATATCGGCCTGGCCATATTGGCAGTTTGGGCTGTGTCGCAGGCATGGCGTAGTCAGGCCAATACAGAAACGATTCATCCCTTTAAAGCCTTTGTGCATCTGCTGGCCTTTTATCTGTCTTACTTATTAATTCCGCTGTTTTTCTTTAGTATTTATGCCGGCTGGATTGGCTATTACTCCTTGCATGAAGCCATTTTTATCGGGCTGGTCAGTGGTGTGCTGGTCTATGCGCGTTTTATTGAGCCACATCTGATTCTGGTCAAAACCACCCGCTATCAGATGCTGCCCGATCAGCCCTTGCAACGCCCGGTCCGAATTGCCCTGATTGCCGACCTGCACATTGGTCTGTTTTCCGGGCATGAACGCCAGCTCAAGCAGATTGTCGCCAAGATTAACCAGGAAGAACCGGAAATGGTGCTGGTGGCAGGTGACTGGACCTATGAGCCGGAAAATAAACTGGCCGATGAACTGGCAATACTAAAAGAGATTAAAGCGCCAATTTATTCCGTGACCGGCAATCATGATGAACAGTATCCCGGACCGCCGATTCAGGAACTGCTCAAACATGCGCTTGAGGTTAATCATGTGATTGATATTGAAGGGCAGATTGTCGAGTTTGACGAGTTCCGCCTGATTGGGATTGGCGATTTATGGTCCGGCCGTACCGATATGCGCTATATGCCGGATTTACCGCAAGACAAGCCGTGGCTGATTTTGTCGCATAACCCCGATACGGTCGATATGGTGCCGAAATTGCCAACTCATCCCTTAATGCTGTCGGGGCATACCCATGGCGGTCAGGTGGAATTGCCGTGGCTGACCGATTATGTAATGAAACGCGTATCGATTGTCGGCCATAAAAAAGGCCTGTACCGGCATGAACATGCCGATGTGTTTGTCACTGTTGGTACTGGGATGGTGGGTGTGCCATTTCGTTTTCGGGTGCCACCGACCATTGATATTATTGAACTCTGCTAATGCCAAAAGGTGGGCGTTTTAAAAGACCCACCACAGCAAGGCAATCAGAATCACGACGCCAATCAAGACCAATACCCCGATATTCAGGCGGTGATTGTTCCGGTTTAAATCTTCAATACCATTTGCCGCTGTTTCGACCGGGGCTTGTGCTTCGGTATGTAGCTGCGGGCGCGGTGGATCTTCAGTATCAAAATAAGGTGTGCTGATGTCGTCTATCGGTTTGGGGGCACATTCACCCTTGGAGGCATCCATGGCCAGACCGTGCTGGCGAATCAGTTCATCAATCAGCTGCTGGGCTTCTGCTTCAGTCAAATGACTGTCTGTTCTGAGGTACTGCACCGCTTCATGGCGTTTGCCATCATCCAGCAACAAAATAACTTTCACCAGTTGTTCTTCCCGAAGGGTTTCAATCAGACAATCCATACAATGACCTGCTGGTGGGGATAAGCTTTTATTGTTTCTAAACTTGGCCAGATGCAATAGTGTGTTTGTGTATGATTTTGCATCACAAATAAAAAACCAGCGTTCTCTACGCTGGTTTTTCAGTCAGATGAACATTTTAAATCTGGCTGTTGACATCATCATGCTTGGTTTCACGAATTGCCAGGAAGGCCAGAAGTGACAAGATAGATGCAGCAGTCAGGTAATAACCCACGGCAGCCAGACCATATTCGGTCGCCAGTTTGGTGGCAATCAGCGGTGCAAAAGAGGCACCGAAAATACCGGCCAGGTTAAAGGTCAGCGCAGAGCCGGTATAACGTACCGAAGTCGGGAAAATCTCTGACAGGACGGTCCCAATTGGACCATAGGTTAGCCCCATAATCGCCAGACCAATACACAGGAACAGGAACACCACCAAGGTATTGCCGGATTCCAGCATGCTGGCAAAAACCAGACCAAAGAGCGCCGATACAACACACACACCAATAGACGTGGCTTTACGGCCGAATTTTTCTGCCAAAATCGCTGAGAGTGGAATAAACGCTGCAAAGCACAGGGTAGCAATCAGCTGTAATTCCAGGAAGTCGGCGCGGCTATAACCGAGCTGGGTGGTGCCCCAGTTGAGCGCGAATACCGTGGTCAGATAGAACACTACGAACGTACAGATCGCGGCAATGGTGCCTAAAATCAGCATGCCCCAATGTTTGGTCATGACTTCTTTAAACGGTACATTCACTTCTTTCTGTTTGTTTAAAACATTCTGGAAAGCCGGTGTCTCATGCAGTTTTAAACGAATCCACAGACCAACAATCACCAGTAAAGCACTGGAAATAAAGGGAATACGCCAGCCCCAGCTCATGAATGCTTCTTCGCTCATGAACGCGCCTAACAGCAGGAAGGAACCGGTGGCCAGAATAAAACCAATTGGAGCACCCAGTTGCGGGAACATGCCGTACCAGGCACGTTTGCCTTCCGGTGCATTTTCGGTGGCCAGTAAAACCGCACCTGACCATTCACCGCCCAAGCCCAGCCCCTGACCTAAACGGCACAGGGCCAGCAGTAACGGTGCGGCAATGCCGATTTGTGCATAGGTGGGTAACAGGCCAATGGCTACAGTGGAAATCCCCATGGTCAGCAGCGCAGCGACCAGGGTGGCTTTACGCCCAATACGGTCACCGAGGTGACCAAACAGTGCCGCGCCAATCGGGCGGGCAATAAAGGCAATGGCAAAGGTGGCCAGAGACTGAATGGTGGCGGTCATTGGATCGGTACTGGTTGGGAAGAACAGGTACGGGAAAATAATGACCGCAGCAGTCGCATAAATATAAAAATCGAAGAATTCGATGGTAGTGCCTACCAGACTCGCGGTGAGGACACGAAATTTTGAGTTCGTTGGTGCTGCTTCTTCATTGATTGCAGCAGAAGTTGATGACGCCATGAATGACCTTACACTTATTAAAAATAAAAAATTAGTTTTACAAGCGTAATCTTTTTAAAAAAGGCGTAATTTCTTAAAAAAACAACGGCAATCGTTTCGATTCAACGCGCTCAGGGTCACTGAAATGGAGAATCAAAACAATTAAATCACGTACAGATAGATAGACAGAAAATGTGATCCTGCCCCGATCAATACAAAAATATGCCAGATAGCGTGTGTGTATCTTACCCGTTTTAACGCATAAAACAATGCACCAATCGTATAAGAAATTCCACCAATCAATAAAAAAGTTAGCGCAGGTGGACTTAAAAAGCGTTGCATATCATCAATCACCAGAAGTGCTAACCAGCCCATCACCAGATAGGCAATCAGTGAAATTTTCTGAAACCGGTTGATGAAAACCAGCTTAAATACAGTGCCAATCAGGGCAATAATCCACAGTGCAATTAACAGATATTGCGCTTTGGCAGTAGGAATGGCGATAGACAGAAAAGGGGTATAGGTGCCAGCAATTAAATAATAGATGGCGGTGTGATCGAGCTTTTTATACCAGCCGCGGCGCTGTGGGCTGTCGGCATAATGGTACAGACTGGACGCCGAAAACAATAGGAACATACTCAGCGCATAGACCCACAGCCCGATCCAAGGGCCAATACTTAAATAACTGCCTTTAATCACTAAAAAAATACCGGCCACCAGCGCCAAAGCCGCGCCTATGGCATGGCTGATGAAGTTCATTCGTTCTTCAACCGGATCGTAGTCGGGTGCCAAGGGTGCATTCATAAGCGTGGGATCGTTATAATTAAAATATACGAATGTATAGTAATTCAATTTTGCATTTCGCGTAAGACGCTTTACACTTTAGCTGCAATTCATTTCAGGTTTTACTCATGTCTCAATTGGCGACTTCTCCCAATCCGGAACAACAATTTCTAGATACATTTCAGCAAGCCATTGAAACACAGCGTTTTGAGCGTTTAATTCTGAGTCAGTACAAAGGCGAACTTGAACAGCTGGAAAAAATGACCTTCCGGGTCATTTCTTTACAAAATGAAGCTGTACTGAACTGTGTGTACCGATATAAAACCCAGGATGTCACCAAAAACTATCCGCTCACTGAGGCAGTGGCTCAGGTCAGCGCGCTGCTAGGCTGCTGCAAACAGGCCAATTTATTGACCCTGGATGAAGACCTGCAGCTGAAAAAGAACAAGAAAAAAGCCATGCTGATGGTGAACAAGAAAAAAGCTGAGGTTGCACCGGCAACTGTTACGCAAGGTCATGACCGCAGCAAACAGCGTTATGTCGAACAGGACAGCCCATTTTTGCAGCATTTAAGCATTACCGATCAGCATGGCCAGATCATTCCGAGCATGGCGCGAAAATGGAAACAGATTAATAAATTTGTGGAAATTTTCTCCGGGGCGGTGGAGCAGCTCAACACTCAAGATCAGCCCTTGCATATTGTCGATTTTGGTTCCGGTAAAGGCTATTTAACTTTTGCCCTGTATGACTATCTGGCCAAGCATCAGCAGACGCCGTATGTGACCGGTGTGGAACTGAATCCGAAAATGGTCGCGTTCTGCCAGCAGGTGGCGCAAGATTCCGGCTTTCAGCAACTGGACTTTTTCCAGGGCGATGTCCGTACCTATGCACCGGAACAGCTGGATGTGATGATTGCCTTGCATGCCTGTGATGTCGCCACCGACTTTGCCATTCACACCGGCATTCGC
Organism: Acinetobacter sp. YH12116; assembly: GCF_013418895.1. Taxonomy (NCBI): domain Bacteria; kingdom Pseudomonadati; phylum Pseudomonadota; class Gammaproteobacteria; order Moraxellales; family Moraxellaceae; genus Acinetobacter; species Acinetobacter sp. YH12116. The sequence continues at coordinate 18,782 of NZ_VPBE01000035.1, forward strand.
CTGAATGCACAAATGATTATGTGTGCGCCGTGTTGCCATAAAGAATTGCGTCCGCAGTTACAGGCACCCAAAGTGCTGCAACCGATGCTGCACTTTGGAATCCATGCCGGACAGCAGGCGGAAATGCTCACCGATACCATCCGGGCCTTATTGCTGAAAGCCTATGGCTATGAAACCAAGGTGTTTGAGTTTGTGTCACTGGAACATACCAGCAAAAACAAGATGATTCTGGCCACCAAACGCAAAGACTATACTGCGCCAGATGCGGCGGTGCTGGCCCAGATTCAGGCCTTAAAAGAACTCTATGGCATTCAGAAACATTCGCTGGAGCTATTGCTGAATGATCAGTGGGACCAGCAGGATATCGGACGTAAATGTTAAGGATAAAACAATGAGCCAGATCAGTATTCATGCCGGCAGCTGGCAGGACTTGCAGGCCGATGCCAAAGTAATTCGTGAAGCGGTTTTTATTCAGGAGCAGGCAATTGCCCCGGAAGATGAATGGGATCAGGAGGATGCAGTAGCGCTACATTTTGTCGCGTATGCACAGCAGCAGCCAATCGCTACCGCACGTTTGCTCTCCAACCATAGCATTGGCCGGGTTGCGGTCTTAAAGTCTTACAGAGGTTTAGGTCTGGGCAAGAAAGTGATGGAAGCCATTATTCAGCAGGCCCAGCAGGAGCAGCGTCCTTTTCTGGTGTTATCAGCACAAGTCTATGCCACCGGTTTTTATCAGCAGCTTGGTTTTCAGGTCGAAGGTGAGGAATATCTGGACTGTGGCATTCCGCATATTCGGATGCGCCGTGAACTGCACCCAACTGAAGAAAAATAGCAATCTGCATCCAATAAAAAAGCGGACGTGAAGTCCACTGCTGTCCCATAGTTTGCTTTAAATAAAAAAACCTGAGTCCTAACAGTTAAAATATGAGTGTAAACAAACACTTTAACGACCAGGATTCAGGTTTTGTCACATCAGAATACCGTATTTCATGAG
>NZ_VPBE01000036.1:0-19744 GCF_013418895.1 Acinetobacter sp. YH12116
CGTAACGTCTGTGATTTTTTGGGGTTCTATCTGCGACTAAAGTGCCTTCCTCATCCCATCTTCTTAGGGTTTGGATGGAAACACCCAGTGTTTTAGCTGCAACGCCAATACTAACATATCTACTCATCTGTATATAATAATATAGAAATAAGTAGATTTCAATTAGCAGTTATTAACCCTCTCATTAACTGGCTTTAGGTAGCGACTCAAGATCTGGGGATGGCTTTTCATTCCGGTCGACCCATTTGGCCGGGAAGAATTTTTCCGCGCCGCGGTTTAATAGCGCCGACAGCGGCCGTGGCAAGGCAATCCCGAGCGGATTCTGCTCCTGCAAATCCGGTGAAGATATAACCCGGGTGCCCAGAATATAGTCAAACCAGGGCTTGGTTACACACCAGTTGGCATCCTGATTGCTGTTCATATGATGGTCATAGTGCCAGGGAATTTTTGTTCTGGCCCACTCTGGCTCCAAATGGGCACGGCGGTGAATATAGTAATAATTCAGGGCACTATACATGCTGCCGGCCATCATGCCTTTGGAAATCGGGAAAAATACCAGCCCAAATACACCCGCGGCGGCGGCCAGCGAAATAATCTCGTTTTTATTGCGCCAGTGCGACCAGCCAATCACATAGCTTTCATCATTAAACTGATTTTTCCGCACCTCACGATGATGCTCCCAATGCGAACGCATACTGCGTGGCACCGGACTGTGACGCGGCTGCCCCGGCCGATGGGTACCATGTAATACATATTTATGTGCCACCCATTCAAAGGCATTGGCCACCAATAAACCTGCAATAAATCCTTTTAACATGCTCCAGTCCTCCTGTGCTTTTCCTTCACTATAAGCGTCGGCACAGGCTAGATATTGACGGAAAAATTGAATATGATTGACAAATCACGACAAGAATAAAATGACAAGCTATGCAACGGATAAAGGATTATACCGGCTCGATTTATGGTGGCTTGGCCCAGTTGTTGTACGACTTTTATCAAGCACAACAGCTGCCGGTTCCAGAAAAATTACAGCAGGTTCAACATCAGGAACGTTTTGATTATATTCTCTGGCGCGACTTGCTGACCGAACTGGAACAGCAGCTACAGCGTCCGGCGTTGGGACTGGAAATTGCCGCACTGGTGCAGCCCAAACATCTGGGCATTATTGCCTATATTGCCCTGTCCTGTGACAATCTGGGCGAAGCGTTGCAACGCTATCATGACTTTCACCGGCTGGTGTATGACGGCAGTCCGTTACAGGTGGAAGTGCAAGGCAATTATCTCTCCATTCGCTGGGCTGATCTGCCGCCGACCATGACCACGCAACTGACCAATGAAATTGCCATTGCGCTGATGGTGGAATTCCTGAAACATTTTATGGAATTTCAGGATATTTGCCTGCATGAGGTGCATTTCCAGAATCCGGCGCCACGACATGTGGCACTGTATGAGCAGTATTTTCATTGCAAGGTACGTTTTTCCCAGGAAAAAACCCAGGTGCTAATGCCGTTGCAGGAGCTGTCCAAACCCTTTTATCAGGGGGATCAGACCTTACAGCATTTATTGCTCCAACAGGCCAAGGCTCTGCTGGAAAAACTGCCAAATTCCACCCAGATTGACCACCGTTTACAGCAGGCGATTCTGACCGGTTTACAACGCAATATGTACCAGATTGAACATATTGCCCAGCAGCTGAATTTGTCAGTACGGCAGTTACAACGGCATTTACAGCAGCAAGGCACCACCTATCAACAACGGATTCAGGAAGTACGCTGCTTACTGGCCGAACAATATTTAAAAGATCCACATTTAAGCCTGCAGGAAATTGCCCTGCTGCTCGGCTATTCGGAACAGAGTGCCTTTCAGCGTGCCTTTAAGCAGTGGACCCAGCACACTCCACAGCAATGGCGTCAGAACAACTTAACCAATCTTTCATCTTTTTAGTTTAATTTGAAGCACATAAAAAAAGAGTATTTTACAAAAATAATGTGATATATTTCACACTTTATAATTTTCATCACATAAATAAAATTCTGGAGACATGAAAATGAATAAATATTGTGCAGAATTTCTGGGGACCTTTTGACTGGTATTCGGCGGCTGTGGTAGTGCCGTGCTGGCTGCAGCCTTCCCTGAACTGGGCATTGGCTTTGTCGGCGTATCGATTGCCTTTGGTTTAACCGTTTTAACCGCAGCCTATGCCTTGGGGCATATTTCAGGCGGTCACTTTAACCCGGCCGTGAGTCTGGGCTTATGGGCCGGCGGCCGTTTTGAAGCCAAAGAACTGCTCCCGTATATCGTTGCCCAGGTATTGGGTGCTGTCGTCGCGGCCTGGATTTTATACCTGATTGTCCAGGGTCAGGCCGGTTTTAGCGGCACCGGTGGTTTTGCCAGCAATGGTTTTGGTGAATTATCCCCGGGGCAATATTCACTCGTTTCAGCACTGATCATTGAAATTGTCTGAACCGCCTTTTTCCTGATTATTATTTTAGGCGCTACCGATCAGCGTGCGCCGGCCGGTTTTGCGCCAATTGCAATTGGTCTGGCCTTAACCCTGATTCACTTAATCAGTATTCCGGTCACCAACACCTCAGTCAACCCGGCCCGTAGTACCGGTGTAGCGTTCTTTGCAGAAACTGCAGCCTTAAGCCAGCTCTGGTTATTCTGGGTTGCACCAATGATTGGTGCGGTAATTGGCGCGGTGATTTATAAAGTGGTTGGCAAGAAGGACTAATCTTGCTGCACGTCCTACAAGCTCACTTCGGTGGGCTTTTTTATATTTTAAATGAACAGTTTATTAGTTAGAGCGTAAAAACCCTGTCCTCTAAGACAGGAAGAATGTCAAAGAAAAGGATTTTCGATTTCCCGTACTTCGGTACGCTGGACTTTTTCAGGCAGATTTGGCTCTTTTTCCAGAGCCGCAACCACCTCATTCAGCAGTGCCTGCAAGGCTTTAGCCGCAGCCAGACCCGCCTGGTCCTTGGTGAGCTGTAAATTGCCATAGACATTCACGCAGTCCAGATCATTCTCGACAGTCAGATCATGAATGGCATGAGATTCTGTCCCATGTTGAAACGGTTTAAACATACCCACCTCGGCCGTAATGCTTGTTGTTGTGGCAGGATCAATTGCCATCCTGCCGTTTATATGCGCTGATCAGCTTTTATTCATTAACTGTAAGATATAGTGCAACAAGGCCTCAATCAACTGCTTAATGATGGCATCCTGGGTATCGGCATCCAAGGTTGTACCACTGGCAGTGGCCGTGCTACCTCCCGATTTAAACTGACGCTGTAAGGCCTGTAGCTGCTCCGGGGCAACATCTTCAGCACACTGGCTTTCTGCATCCCAATGCGAATATTCCAGTGGTTTATTGGCTTTTACCGCGTTGGCGGTCAGCGGCAATTTATAGGTATTGCGTTTTTGCTCTTCGGTCAGCTGCGGAAACAGGTTAATGCCCAACTGTTCTTCTAAATAACAGACGCTGACCACCTTGACCTGCAGGGAATTGTCATTCGGTGCATAGTAGGCGCCAATTGCGCCGGTTTTAGGTAAGTAAATGGCTTTATACACCGAGGTTGGAACAATCACCCCATTACCAATCGCTTTCAGTTTTTTGCCACTAAAAGTCGGCCCGGTAATGACATACACATCCTGTTTATGCTTGGTCACCAGCGCACGGGTGGCTTCTTCCAGTTCACGCCAGACCTGCTGATTATTCTTCGGCGCTTGCGGCACCATATTGGCCAGCGAGAAACTGTCGTATTGCGCCGCTTTATTGGACATATCCGCATTTGGGGCCATATGTCCGCGGTCATAACCTGAACCACGATAATCCGCCAAGGTCGCGCGGTGCTGCTCTTTCACCCGCTCTTCTTCATGGAAACTGTCTTCACGGGGAATTTTCTGGCTTAAACGCGCCGGGGTCAGACTTTCTGCCACCCACAGCGGAGTTTTGGACACGCCGGAATACATCACATTAAAACCATTAAAGCACAGCGGATAACTGTCTTTGCGCAGGCTGTCTTTAATTAAATACGGCGGCACATCACGGTAAAATTGTTCCAGACAGGCACTATTCGAAGTGCTTGGTGTCAAGGACATCCACTGGCTGATTTTTTCCTGTCCAAAGGCAATCGCGAAACTGCCAGCGGCCACCACACCTAAAACAACTTTTAAACTTCCTTGATGAAAAAAGGGAAAGAGAGGCTGACTTGTACTGCGCTTTTTTCTGGCCATTACACTGCTAAAAACTATAAGAATCACATATTGGCCGAGCTTAACAAGGGGTCTGCAGCTTGTATATGTTCTGGCTGTTGTTCGCTTAACAATTAGACAATAAACCGCTGTACAGGCGGTGACTGTGTAACAGTCTGTCAGAGTTTTAACGCAGTTTATGATAAGTCTGGATGGCTTTCAGTGTGATGCGTTGCGTCAGGCCAAGGTTATATGCCAAGGTAGTTCACGAAAAAATCGTGTGATAAAAATTTGATGGAGGAATCTATGTATTCCAAATTACTGGGTGCCGGCCTGATTACCGGTTTAATGAGTGCAACTGCCTTTGCCGAACCTCCCATTCAACCGGGTGATACCCTGGAAAGCTTATCGAAAGCCAAAGTGGTGACCACGGTCAATGGTCAGCCGGGTTCATTGCAGGATATCGTGGCCAGCGGTCAGGTGCGCATTGTCTCTGAAGCCAATCCGCAAGTGGTTCAGCCGATGCCGACCAATCCGCAGCTGGATGTGATTCCGGCAGATGCACCCGCCCAGGCGCCAGGCCATGATGCCCCGGTACAAGCGGTTGCACCCGATGCATCAGCGCTGACCTCACAACCGGTACCGGCCGGCCAGTCAACCGATCCGCTGGCACAGGGCGCGCAGCCTATTACTGAACCACCCGCAGCAGAGTTGACTGCACCAGCAGCGGAAGCCGCCCAGAATGCAGCGCCCATGATGGACTCCTCAGCTGAAGCGCCGGTGAATGGTATAGAAGCCGAAACCGATGTTACCCAGGAAGCCTTAGCCGCTGCACCAGAAGCAGCACCAATGGCAGACCCTGCTATTCAGGCCGCACCTGAAGCTGGCGCCGAGCAAATGCAAGCGCCTGTTCAAGCCTTACCTGAAGCCCCAAGCCTGAATGAAGCCAATTAAAGACCTGTTTTAGGCTTTTATCCTCCAAAAAAACCAGAGCTATGCTCTGGTTTTTTTATTGCAGTTGCGTTGAGACCACGCCGTTGCATCAGATCTGGATTTGACTGCCCAGCTCCACAACCCGGTTGGTCGGAATCTGGTAGAAGTCACTGACCGGACTGGTATTGCGCTGCATCGAAATAAACAGCTTTTCCCGCCACGGTGCCATGCCTTCGCCGACTGTGCTGATAATGCGTTCACGTGAAATAAAGAAGCTCATTTGCATCATGTCGAATTCAAAGCCCAATTCATCATAGGCCTGCTTTAACGCGCGCGGAATATTCGGCTGATCTTTAAAACCGTAATAGATAAAAATCCGGTAAAAACGTTCATCTAGCCGTTCAATCTGCACCCGCTCTTCTTGCGGCACATACGGAATATCGCGCGTCACCACCGTCACCATAATATTGCGCTCATGCAGCACCTTGTTGTGCTTGATGTTATGCAGCATCGCATGTGGCACGATATTCGGCGTACCAGTCAAGAATACCGCTTCGCCCGGCACAAATTTGGTGTCATTGCCCATGCTGATACTTTTAATAAACAGCTCAATCGGCAAGGCATCTTTTTCCAGATGATGAATCAGCAAGGCGCGGCCATCTTTCCAGGTCATCAGGAGGGTAAATACAATGGCACCAATTAAAATTGGTACCCAGCCACCGGCGACAATTTTCAGTGAGGTTGAACCGACAAAAATCAGATCCAGAATTAAAAAAGGCAGTGCAAACAGCAGCACTTTCCACACCGGCCAGCGCCAGAAACCATAGGCCAGAATGGAAATTAAAATGGTGCCGCAGAGCATGGTCATGGTCACCGCTACGCCATAGGCACTGGCCAGATTGGCACTGTTTTCAAACAGCAGAATCAGAATCACCACCGATACAAACAGTACCCAGTTAATGAACGGCAAATAAATCTGGCCCTGTTCCACTTCTGAGGTATGCTTGACCGATAAACGCGGCAAATAACGCAGCTGAATAGCCTGATTGACCATCGAAAATACACCGGTAATTACCGCCTGTGAGGCAATCACCGCCGCAGCCGTGGCCAGCGCAATCATCGGATACAGACCCCAGTCCGGCACCAGCAGATAGAAAGGATTGGTAATCGCGTCCGGATCACGCAGCAACAAGGCGCCCTGTCCGGCGTAATTCAATAACAGACATGGCAGCACAATCACAAACCAGGCCATCCGGATTGGCAAGCGGCCAAAATGCCCCATATCGGCATAAATCGCTTCACCACCGGTCATGGTCAAAATGACTGCGCCCATGGTTAAAAAGGCCACATAAGGCTGTTCCAGCACAAAGTTGATGGCCCAGTGCGGGCTGATCATCGCCAGCACATACGGCGTCTGGATAATACTCCACAGCCCCACCCCGCCAATCGACAGGAACCAGAGCAGGGTCAACGGCCCAAAGAAGGTGCCCATGATGCCGGTACCATGACGCTGCACCAGAAACAGTCCGGCCAGAATCCCGATAGATAAGGGAATCAGCCACTGGTTAAACATCGGGGTGGCAATACTCAGCCCTTCAATCGCCGACAGCACCGAAATGGCCGGGGTAATAATCCCATCACCAAAAAACAGCGATGCACCAATAAAGCCCAGTGCAATCAGGTAGATTTTCTTCTGTTCAGAAATACGGGTGGTACGCAGGTTTAAGGCCAGCAGCGACATAATCCCGCCTTCACCGTTGTTGTCTGCACGCATGATGATGGTGACGTATTTAAAGCTGATGGTCAGCATCATGCACCAGAAGATCAGCGATAAAATCCCCAGAACACTGCCTTCAGAAATGGCCAGATGTGCGGTCAGGAAACATTGACGCAAGGCATAGAGTGGACTCGTTCCAATGTCACCAAAAACTACGCCCAGTGCCGCGAGGGTAATCACAGGCAGGGCGGCTTTTTTTGCAGTACTTTGCATAGAATGTCTTCATGGATAGACCGTATTTTTGCGCATAATAGCACCAGCCCAAAAGTTTTTCCGCAAATCAATTGTTTCAGCTTGGCAGAGTGACTTTTTTTGGGTATTATCCACGGCCTATGGTGAGGTGTCCGAGTGGCTGAAGGAGCACGCCTGGAAAGTGTGTATACGTTGACGCGTATCGAGGGTTCGAATCCCTCTCTCACCGCCAGAATGTTTAAAAAGACTCAAATTGTAAAATTTGGGTCTTTTTTTTATGCTTCGACTTTTCTGCTTTTTCAAAATTATTCAGTTCCAGACAGTGAAATTATCTGATTGTTTCTGGATTAGATTTTAAAATAACAACAGTACTTTTATTTTTTTGAATTTAAAAACTTGAGCCTGAATACATCCGCTAAGTTTTAAATTCATCAGCTTTTGAATTTAAATTTATAGTTGAAAAAGCAGAGCCTCTATCGCATCTGCTTCCCTAAAATTTAAATGGATGGTCAAGTTTTTAACACAGATAAAACAGGAAACCTGAGATAGACTTTTTCTATCAAATTCAAAACTATATTGATAAATTCATTGACTTGTAGCGCTTATTTTTCCAGCACCATCTCAGGCTTTGCTGAAAATAGCATCAATTTTTCTGACTCCCCGTTCATCTTTTGGGTTGTTAAGCATGATCTTCGGGTTATGCCATCCTGCCCGCATATATGTGAAAGTTACAGCCTGCCACAGTTCCAACCTGTTTTTAAACCACAGATGTCAACAAAAAGTCATCATCTCATGCTACAACAATAAAAAGTGGCATAGAATTCGCAAGCTTTACAGCAGCAAGCATTGTGCTATGTTAAACACAGACCTAAACAGAACAAGGAGAACAATAGGCAAAATAAACAACTGTTTAAAACTATTAACTTAAAAAATATTCTTCATTTAATCGTGCCAAAAAAGATGTTTAAAGCCAATCAGTCAAAAAACTGCTATTCGGGAGCGAGCATGAATAACAGCGCAAATTATGTCAAACAAATTAAAAATGCCAAACGTGGTGGTTATACCCCCACCATCGCCAAAGACCTCAATCGACATAAAATTCAAAAAGCCCTTAAACTTATTGAGCAGTGGAGATCTCTCGCCAACGAACTCAAACCACAAATGCAACTCGATATGGCTTTTACCCTTGAAGAATGTGCACAAGATTTAGACCGTATTTTAAGGAGCAAGTAGCACGCCTCTGCGGCACTTAACCCCCCTTTATTTTAAATTCAAAACAATAGCTCGCCCTGAACGTGAGCTATTGTTGTCTTGAGCAGAAACTTGCCTCTTCCACGATGTTTAAGCGCGAAAACAAGAGCTGGATAAAAATAAAACAGCGCCTGTCGCCTACTTTTAATTGCTTATTTTTTCGCTTGCGCCCGAATTAAAAATCTGTAAAATGCAACTCCACAATGCCGGCATAGCTCAGTTGGTAGAGCAACTGACTTGTAATCAGTAGGTCCACAGTTCGAATCCGTGTGCCGGCACCATTTTCTTAGGCTCGCTATTTTAGTGGGCCTTTGTTGTTTTTATGGCGCTATTTTTTCTGCTTTATTGCGTGTGTGCGGTCACTTGCACATATCTCACCCAGCCATCTTTATATAAACGTCGGCACAGCTTTGCGGTCATGGCAATCTTGATCCGGTCCAGACCTGAACTGTGCTGCGGCCAGTGCAGCTGCTGGATATATTCGGCAAATCTGTTTAACACTGGTGCAGATAAATCTTCAATCTGAATCTGGGTAAAACCGCGTTCCTGCAAACACTGCTCCAGTTGTACTGCGGTTTTCAGTTCCGGCAACGACACATCCGCCGCCTTTAATAAAGCGCGATAAGCGTGCTGCTGCACAGTATTTGAATTTAAAAACTGCGGTGACAATATCAGGGTGTGAAAACCCAGACGGCCTTTTGAATTTAAAACCGGTTGCACGGCATCCAGAAATGAATTCAAAGCATGATGATAGGCCGCATCAATACACAGCACCACATCAAATGGCGCCAGAGGTATGAGATTTTTTAAATTTAAAAAAGACTGCGCATAGATGGGCAGCTCTGGCCAGCGCGCTTGAATCTGCTCGACACAGGTCGTTTGCAGTTCAACGGCGGTAATATTTGAGAGTTGATAATGCTGTTGCCAGTGCAACAGGCTGGCGCCCTGTCCACAGCCTAAATCGAGCAGCCGATCTGTGGATTGCAACTGAACGGCTTCGGCCAAATGATCGGCCAGCTGCTGGCACGCCGCCGGATAGTCCTGTGCAGATGAGTGCCAGTAGCCCAGATTGCTCCAGGGCAACTCGGCAGGATCTCCCAAAAGCGCTGCATTGATTGCATATTTATGGGAAGGAGCCTGTCGAAAAATTGCCTGAAGCCAGCGCATAGATTAATAGCCGAGTTGGGGAGCAACCTCTACTTTAGGTTTTAAGCCCACAAACGGCAACGGTGCACCAAAAATTTCTGCAATATGCATGGCTGAAGTCACGGCTGATTCTAAAATTGGCAAGCCGTCACATGACCATGAACCACAGAAGAACACCTTGCGATCAGCGACTTTATGACGCTGTTGCAATTCTTTGTTCAGTGCCACAGTTTTTGAATCCACCACCGCACGGGTCAGGGTGACAGAAGAAATGACTTTCTTCGGATCAATAGGCGTGACCGGACGCCAGGTCTGGAACACCGGCGTTTTACCGACCAGCGATGGCTCAATCGAGTTTAGCCAGACAGTAAATTGCTGACGGGTAAACTTGCGGTCCATCATATAGCTCAGTACCGACCAGTCTTTGCGTTTTGGCGGCATCACTGTGCTATCGGTATGAATCACCAATTCGCCCTGTTCAAACTTGAACTGCTTTAACAAGGCAATATCTTCGGCAAACTGTTCACGATCGAGGAAGTTCTCGATATTGGTGGTTGGGGTGGCCACCACCACACGGTCAAATACCGTAGTTTCGCCTTCGGCATTTTTGACATAGACCTGATCATCTTGCTGGCTAATATGGGTGATGGGTGAACCACTCTTGATATGAATACCTTCAATCAGCTTATTCACCAGCGCCGGAGTGCCACCCTGAATACGCAACAGCGCATCACCATCGGTCAATTGACGCAAGAAGGTCAACAGCGGCTTCGCTGGCCATTCGCCAATGGTTTTCGGGTTACAGGTACAGATGGTGTACAACACCGGCATTACCGCGCCATGCCAGAACACTTCTTCAATTTCATTCTGGTTGATGAACTCAGCCAGGGTAATGTCCTGATTCTTCGACCGGAAGAATTTGGCAATTGCCGTTTTTAACTGCAACATGCCTTTAACCAGACGCCAGCCGTATTGCTGCAAGCCTTTACGGTTATTGATAATCGGGAAATTCCCGATACGCGTACGCGAGGTGGTTAACCAGGTTTCGGTCCGGTCTTCAAATAACCAGCTACAGGCCATATAGGTCCGTACCGGGAAGGTCGGAATACCCAGATAGGTGGCTAAACTGAGCGTGTTTTTCCACAAATGCGGATTCATGACCCGCAGCGGTGCGTCAATTAAACCGCCTTCAAACTCAGTACTGTGGCTGTCCATTCCACGTCCAGGCAGAGCTTCAAAAATTGTAATGTTATGCCCTGCATCTTTAAGAATTCTTGCGGTAGCTAGCCCAGCCATGCCACTACCGATGACTGCAATATCCAAAACGTCTTATCCGTTAATGAAAACATTGACCGAAATTATGAACCATGCCTTGCCAAAATGAGCTATTAAAAACTACCAGATTCACCCTTTTTACAAAGTGTAATAAAGTTCTAAAATGCCACTTCTGTTACATTTTTTAACGTATTTTCAAGCCCCGTGTAAATATAAGAAATACCTGAAATTTTATTTATTAATTTTTAAAAATCATTTAAAAACAATAGGTATAAATTAACCAGTTTTAGAATAGTTGTTTTACAAAGTGCGTGCTTTCCGCTAGTATACGCTCCACACAAGAATGACAACCACATCACATAAAATCATTACAGATAATGATACAAATGAGATAAAACAAGAAACTTAACAGCGCAATAACAAGAAAGCCTCTGATTTTTATCAGAGGCTTTTTTCTTTTCGCAGCAGGATCGCTGAATGCTTAGCTTTGCGGCGGAATTTGGCCAAACTTACCAGAATGAAAGTCCTCAAAGGCCTGAATAATTTCCTGTTTGCTGTTCATCACAAAAGGACCATGGCCTTGAATTGGCTCATTTAATGGCTCACCGGTCAGAATTAAAAACTGTGTTTCCTGCTGCGCCTGCAACTGAATGGTCGGCTCGGCATCGCGGGCAAACATCACGATAGAACTGTCCTGCACCTGTTGATTGCCATTCACCAGCAGCTCACCTTTTAGCACCACCAGCAGGACATTGTGAGTCACCGGGACATGCACAAAGGTTTGCGCATCTTTATGTAAGCTACCATCCCAGACATTGACCGGACTAAAGGTCTGTGCCGGCCCGGTGTGACCTAAATAGTTCCCGGCAATCACCCGGAGGTGCCCGGCGGCATCGTCCAGTTCAATTCGGGGAATATCGGCAGCGGCAATGGCCTGATAACGCGGCGCGGTCATTTTGTCTTTGGCTGGCAAATTGACCCAGAGCTGGACCATTTCAAACAGTCCACCGGCTTCGGCAAAATCGGCAGAATGAAACTCTTCATGCACCACGCCGGCACCGGCTGTCATCCACTGCACATCACCCGTCTGAATGGTGCCCCCGCCACCGGCCGAATCTTGATGGGTGACGGCGCCCTGATAGGCCAGAGTCACAGTTTCAAAGCCACGATGCGGATGTGAACCCACACCACGCTGCGCTATCGTTGCCTCAAACGGATAAGGCGCAGCATAGTCGAGCATTAAAAACGGGCTGATGGCCTGACCTAAACGGTCATAAGCAAACAGGTTCTGTACCAGAAAACCATCACCGACCCAGTGCATGTTTTTATTTCGATATAAACCAATTATTTTTTTCATACTGTCCTGCGCCTGCAAGGAGAATTGATCGTTTCATGTTAAGCCTTTGCGGTGCGGCCAGCTAGCGCAAATCTGGCATACTGCATTGCAAGAATAGAATCATCCAGGCGCATCCGGATTCTGCTTGGTTTCTCTTTCAACAGACAAAAAAAATCCAGAACCGGAGTTCTGGATTTTCATCAGAAGATAAATGCAACTGGATTAGATTTTACCGACCAGGTCGATTGACGGTGCAAGCGTTGCTTCACCTTCTTTCCATTTTGCCGGGCAAACTTCACCTGGGTGTGCATGGACATATTGCGCTGCTTTGACTTTACGTAGCAGTTCCTGGGCATCACGGCCAATACCGCCAGCGTTAATTTCAACGATCTGGATGGTACCTTCCGGATCAATCACGAAAGTACCACGGTCAGCCAGACCTTCAGCCTCAATTAACACTTCAAAGTTTTTTGCCAGAGTCCAGGTTGGATCGCCAATCAGCGGATACTGGATTTTACCAATCACGTCTGAAGTATCGTGCCAGGCTTTATGGGTGAAGTGGGTATCAGTGGATACGCCATAAATTTCAACGCCCATTTTCTGGAATTCAGCATAATGATCAGCCAGATCGCCTAATTCGGTTGGACAGACAAAGGTAAAGTCTGCAGGATAGAAAAATACCACCGACCATTTACCGATCATGTCCTGCTCAGACACTTCAATGAATTGACCATTCTGGTAAGCAGTAGCGTTAAAGGCTTTCACTTGGGTATTGATTAAACTCATTTTGTATTCCTCAGTGCGTTGTGGGGATTGCTTATCTTGTGAAGCTAGAATACAAAACTGAGGTAAATCGGTAAAACAGTACTTTTTTATAAAAATAATCGGAAATACAGATTTAAATATTCTATCTCCATTGAAGTTTTTATCGTTTTCCTCAATTGATCTATCCTACTTTTCACACAGGCAATAAAAAACCCTTTGCCAAAACAAAGGGTTTTTATCAATTTCTGCTTTAGATGATGACCTTAAAATGGTAAGTCATCATCCAAATCTGCCGGTGCAGGCGTTGCAGCAGGAGCTGGTTTCGGTTGCTGATAACCACCCTGGTTGCCATAGCCACCACCAGCATTATTGTTGTTAAAACCACCTTGAGCTTGCGGCGCATAGCCACCCTGGTTGTTATTGCTATAACCACCGCCCTGGTTATTGTTAAAACGTGGCTGGCTAAAACCATTATCGCCCTGCTCACTTTGCTGACGACCAGAGTCCAGCATCTGCATTTGCTCGCCACGAATTTCTGTGGTGTAGCGTTCCTGACCATTCTGATCGGTCCACTGACGGGTACGCAATGAACCTTCAATATAGACTTTTGAACCTTTGCGTAAGTATTGCTGCGCGATTTCACCTAAACGGTTATGCAGCACAATACGGTGCCATTCGGTTTGCTCTTTACGCTCACCGGTGGTTTTATCGGTCCACGCATCACTGGTGGCAATGGAAAATTGAGTAAGCGAGCCACCATTCGGGAAAGTTTTTGTTTCTGGATCTCGACCTAAAGTACCAACTAAGATGACTTTGCTCACCAATCTTTACTATAATTATTTTTTAATTTTTTATATCAATTAATTAAAGTAATTTTTTATATTTTAACTCTATTTATATTTCTGTAACAATAAGAGACTATTTTTTAAGCACATAACTCATTTTTTGCCAAATTATCTTGTTACAAAAAAACTATTAGATAGTTACAAGTAATAAATTTAATATGCAAAATAAGTTAACTCTAAATAAAGAACGTACGCTAATGGCATTAGAAAAAATAGAAACATTGACTTCGATAAAGACCTCTGATGGTTTAGTTGTAACGAATAAAGTCGTCACATCATCAAATGGTGATCTAGAAACCTATTATTTCTCTTATATTATTGATGATAAAAGGAAAGTATTCGTTTCTGATGAGGTACGTTCAAATCTAAAAAAATTGGAAATTGAAAACGTAGTTATTGGATTTTTAGCACACCCTTTTGTTTTAGACAAAATAGTACCAATATAGAGCTATATTTATAATCAAAATAATAGAACATATTCAGTTATATCTGAAAATCCTTAATTTCAAATACAAATGTATAGCGCAACAAAGAGGTTAGACTTATTCTAATCTAACCTCTGCCAACTATTTTAATTAAAATACTTGTTACGACTATTGCATATTCTTATACAAATGGACACTAAGTATCGCTAGCATATGTACAATGATTCTTATCTAACTTGGACACTTAAACTTGTTAAAAGATATCTTATAAGTGCTAACTAACAATCCAATATTTCAAACCCCAAACTTTTCAAATCCTTCTGTTCAGAAGAATTTAGTTTTTTAACACACCATACTAAAACATGCTTTGGTCTTGAGGATGCAACATACGCAAATCGCGCAGCTTCAGATGTTTTATCTCCAATCCAATGAGACCAATGTGTGCCAGTTCCATTCCGTGTAGGGTTTGAGATCAGCATAGTAGCTTCATGTGTTTCACCTTTAACACCATGGATAGTAGATTTTCTGAATTTGATATCTAATGAATCATTTTTACGGTGATAGTTAGAGATGCAGTGTGTTGCTTTACCACTTGGAGACTTAATTTTAAGGTCTGAATTTTTTAATGCTTCATAAATTTCAGTAAGAACAAATTCTTGCTCATGTAAATTGATGATTACCTAGTATTCTTTAAAAGTCAGTACTTTAACATGGAAAGGCTTCTACGGCCTTAAGTACAGAAAGTAGTCCATTCATACTTTCCATCTGTTCTATAGGAACTCCTCCAGTTAATGAATTAGGAGAATTGAGAAAATGATGCATCCATTTAATATCACCACCATTCAGGCTATAAACAGCTCTGTAAATTCGAATTACAATTAGTGCTATTTCCCCTGATTGAGAATTCGGATCTAAGGTTTGTAATTCAGAAAATTCACCATCAACACCTTCCAGATTTAGAATCCTTAAAAATTGCTCTGGCTTTAGTCCAAGCTGTTCAGCAGCTTTCCAGGACGCTTTAGCCAGAAGTCTGGATCTATCTATTTGTTGTGAATGTGGACTCATGATCGTGTCCTTAATATAAGAAACAGTTCTTTTTACATTACATTAAAATTAGGAACGTGGCCTAAATTTTATTCAATCGAACAGTTTTGATGGCACTGTTGCAAATAGGCTGACATGATAAGCTAAATATCTTATTTATTTCGAGATACAGCAGATGAATCCCTTCCATGGTCGGCACTTTCAAGGTGAAATCATTCTTTGGGCTGTTCGTTGGTATTGTAAATATGGCATCAGCTATCGTGAACTTCAAGAAATGCTCGCTGAACGAGGTGTGAATGTTGACCACACCAAAATTTATCGTTGGGTTCAGCGTTATGCTCCAGAAATGGAAAAACGCTTACGCTGGTATTGGCGTAATCCTACAGATTTACATTCATGGCATATGGATGAGACTTATATCAAAGTGAAGGGGCGATGGACTTACCTGTATCGTGCAGTTGATCAACGTGGTCATACGATTGACTTTTACCTTTCCGCTAGACGGAACAGTAAATCAGCCTATTGTTTTTTAGGAAAGATCTTCAATACGGTGAAAAAATGGCAAATTCCACGGGTCATCAATACAGATAAAGCAGCGACCTATGGCCATGCTTTATCACGGTTAAAGCGAGAAGGAAAATGTCCAGTAGATATTGAGCACAGGCAGATTAAGTATAAAAATAATGTCATTGAATGTGATCATGGTAAGTTAAAGCGGATCATCAGGGCCACATTAGGATTCAAATCTATGAAGACGGCTTATGCCACAATTAAAGGTATTGAAGTCATGCGTGCACTACGTAAAGGACAAGCATCGTCATTTTATTATGGTCAGCCTCAAGGTGAAGTAACAGGGTTTTCGGTCTCTAAGCACTTTTAAAAAGGAACTTCATCGACTCAAATCTCTATTTGCAACAGTGCCCTCTGTTCTCAGGCCTTTCATGAACTTACTTAATATAAAATCTCTTATGCGAAGTCATAGAATGGAAGTTAATCCCCCATTCTTTAATTCAATTTTCTCTGAATAACAACTCGATTTCGTCCCATTGAGGTAATGTATGCTTTTTAGGTACGACTTCGAACTGTAAGTCGACACAACTCAGTACTTTTTCAAACAAGTCAAAAGAGCCTGTGAAATGACCATTTTCAATCTCAGAAATTGTTGTTTTATTGACTCCAGATTTCTCTGATACATTCTTTTGTGTATAACCTAGATTTTTCCTAGACAATTTTATTTTTTCTCCGATTTCTTTTCTAGTAGCCATAATTTCTGATTTTTCCCTATATTTAATGTTAGCTATATAGCGAAATAGAGTATAAATTATACAAAGTTCGCCATATAGCTAACATCAGATTTTACCTTTATCCATTTTCTGAATCTGATTTAAATGAAGTTCAAGATACTTTAATTCTAATTGCTGAGCACTAAAAATAGATTATTGCTGAAAAAAAATTGGATTACACTTCAAATGGATTAAAAATGGCTTTGTTGCACAAAGATTTCATAAATATATGATTTTAAAAGTTTTGATTATTTTTTGATCCAAAATTAAATTTATTTAAATCAGATGCTTACATATTTATGCAACAAAGCCCATTCATTATAGAACTCAGAAAATTCTGAGTTTATGTACAAGTCATGGTGCTGTACATGATTTCGAACTCTTCAAACGTAACTTGAATCAGATTCCTGTAGGCTCCTTTATTCTTGCAGATAAAGGCTATCAAGGGATTTACGCAGTGTATCCAAATAGTCTATTGCCATTAAAAGCAAAAAAATGTTGCAAACTGACTCCTGAGCTAAAGCTTTACAATCAAGAAATTAATAAAAGAAGAATTGGCATTGAGCATGTATTTGGTAGTTTAAAAACCTTCAAAATCCTTGCCGAGCGATATCGCAACCGAGGTAAAAGACTTGGTTTGAGATTCAATTTAATTGCGGGAATCTATAATTTAGAGCTGAGTAAAAAATGACTTATGAAAGAACTCTATTGTAATGCAATATGCATTACAAAGATAGTTCGTATAACGCCCATTATGTTAAATATATATCAATTTGATCTTTAGAATTAATTCTATTACTTGTCATTTATAATCAATGCATTATTATAAGATATAAATAATTTAAGGAAAATCAAGTGAGTAGAATTAATAGTTACAGCGCATTTTATGTAAGTGAACCTTTTGACCCATCTTCATTAGGAGCATATGCTACACATGACTTTTGTCATTATCAGATGCTAAAAGCATGGAAAGGAAAAGATGGTAGTTTTCCATTTTATAACGCTCATGAAACGACTTATAACGTTCGAGATAATAGTAATTGGGAGCAAACCTTAAAACCTAGATTAAGAGAAAGATTAAGAAATTCAAAAAATATTATTCTTTTTTTAAGTTCAAAGACTAAAAACTCAAGAGCATTAAGAGAAGAAATTGATTATGGCGTGAATGTACTTAAACTACCAATTATTGTTGTTTATCCAGAATTTACGACATACAGTGAACTTTTATCAGTAAATGGACAATTTAAAAATGAAGTGACTCAATTGTGGGATAATTTACCAATTTTCAGGGACTCTAAAAAAAATATTCCTGTTTTACATGTTCCCTTAAATAAGTCCTTACTTCATAACGCACTATTAAACAAAGGATTTACAGTACAGTCACCTCTAGAATCTAAAGACTATAAATTATAATGAAAGTTAAAATATTTAATAAAAAGTTGAGAGATTCCTTTTTTTTAAAAATATCTCTATTCAGTGCCTTTGCAACATTATTACTTGCTTTTGTTCCCATACCATCAAAGATACAAGGCTTATTAGGTGGAGTATTCTTAGTATTTTTAGTGATTATTTATATCTATGATTGGAGAAAAGCAAATAAATTAAATTCAGTTGAAATTGATATTGAAGGTACTACAGTTTGTATTAAGGAAGGCGATATTTTTGAAGAAGATGGATTGAAGGTAATTGCTTTTAATGAATATTTTGACACTTTAGTTGATAATAAAATTATTAATGAAGTTTCTCTAAATGGAATTTTTTTACAAAAAAAATTAGATATAGAAATAAGTGCTCTTGATCAAGAGATTGATAACTATCCTTTTGAGGATAATGAAATATTAGAGGAAAACGTAGATCGTTTAGTTGGAAAGAAAAAGAAGTTTAAAATAGGAACTATATTTGTTCATAATGACTATATTTTGACTGCTTTTTCTAAATTTGACTCCTCTAATAGAGCTAATTTAACCATGCCTGAGTATCTAGGATTTCTAATAACATTCTGGGACAAAGTAAATATAGTTTATGGGCAGCGCAGTGTTTCTGTCCCTATATTTGGTTCAGGTATTACAAGGATTAAAGAGCATAGGGGAATTAGTGATGAGGACTTACTAAAAATTATGATTTGGACATTCAGAATTAGCGAAATGAGATTTAAACATCCTGCTAAATTAACTATTGTTATTCACTCTGAAAAAATGAATAAAATAAATTTATTGGATATTCAGGAAACAAAGAATGGAATTTGATTAAGATTTCCTTAAATTAACATAATACACCTTATATGAAACACTTTATATTTATCATTAAATTTCAGTATATTAGATTAAGCCGCTCTAGGAAGTAAGGCACCAGAGCGGCTTTTTATTGATTATTCATGTTCCACGCTTAAAATTCGAACAGTGTTTCATGATTTTTATAAGTTAAACTAAATTTAGTTGCTAATCCCAATAAGCTATTCACTAACTTGTAAATATCGGTATACCGCCTGACGACTAATCCCAAAAGCTTTCCCTAATGCCATTTTCGATGGATACTTCCCCTCCTTCCATGCTTGTCGTAAAGCTTCAGCTTGGTCAGGCTTTAGTTTATGCACCCGACCTTTGTACTTCCCCTGAGCAGAGGCGAGTTTTATTCCTTCCTTTTGCCGCTCTAAAATGATCTCACGTTCGAACTGTGCAAAAGCACCCATCATTTGAAGCATCAAATTATCCATCGGGGTGGATTCGGCTGTAAAAGTAATATTTTCTTTTACAAACTGGATGGCGATCCCTCGTTTGACCAGTTTATCTACTTCAGTGACCAAATCTTTTAGGCTTCGCGCAAAACGATCCATTGAATGTACAATCACCCTGTCCCCTTCCCGGACATAGTTCAACATTTCCTGAAATTTAGGTCGGTCAGTATTTTTACCTGAAGCACGGTCAACAAAAATCCGGTCGACCTCAATTCCTTCAAGTTGACGTCCAGTGTTTTGCTCGACAGAACTTACCCGGACATACCCTACTTTTTGGCCTTTCACTTTTTCACGCCCCAATTGGATAAAAATGAACAATTTCGTAAATTATAAATCTTTAACACTAAAGTTACATGTTACTTATGATTAAAAATCATTTAAATGATACATAATTTCATGAACTTTCAGATTGTAACTTTAGGGTATACTTTAAAGTTACACAAAACATCTATATGAAGACTAAAGTCCAAATTAGTGTTTATGTTGGTTCAATGTATTACATTTCGTATTTTCTATTTGTAACGTAATTTCAGTAATATTA
>NZ_VPBE01000037.1:0-19110 GCF_013418895.1 Acinetobacter sp. YH12116
AGAGTGGACGAACCTCTGGTGTACCGGTTGTGACGCCAGTCGCATCGCCGGGTAGCTATGTTCGGAAGGGATAACCGCTGAAAGCATCTAAGCGGGAAGCCTACCTCAAGATAAGATTTCCCTAGGAATTTATTCCTCTAAAGAGCCGTTCGAGACTAGGACGTTGATAGGTTGGGTGTGGAAGCATAGCGATATGTGAAGCTGACCAATACTAATTGCTCGTGAGGCTTGACTATACAACACCCAAACAGTTGTTGTATCAAGCTGAATTCTAAACTAATCCTTGATTTAGTTAATGCGACACAATAAAATTCAGACCCAATAGCCAATCCGTTAATAACTCATTTGGAACAAAGTAAGGCATTACATGCAAAAGCATCAAGCTTAAGCAAAGTAACTAAGACCCGAACAAGTCCATAACAGTTGTGCTGGCGACAATAGCAAGAGTGAACCACCTGATCCCTTCCCGAACTCAGAAGTGAAACCTCTTAGCGCTGATGGTAGTGTGGGGTTACCCATGTGAGAGTAAGTCATCGCCAGCTCATTAATTCAAAATCCCCCTAGCTTAAACAGCAGGGGGATTTTTTTATGCTTTTAATAAAGCTAAAGAATTATAAGTCCCAGAAAAGTATCTAAGCATCATGATCAAATAAATAGAAAGACAAGTATTCGGTCGCAAAAACCGGTCTTTAAATTGTCACTGAATCATCCCAACACTGTCATTTTTTCTTGTTTGAATGGTTTCCCCAATTGCTATTTTTAAACTTTATGAAAAAAAGATCTATTGGCCTTTTTATGGCCGTTGTGTTGGGCTTGAACGGATGTAATGATTCTGATGAAAAGACGCAGGTGACGCCTACACCCTTGATCAATGAGCCAACTTTGGTGGCTTTTGCAAAACTGGATGTGGCCACCTATGCAGAAGGACCAGATTCCGGTGCATATGTGACCGGTGCAAACGGAATTTTGCCGCCATTTTCTGGGCAGCCTGTGCAAGGTTTTTCGGCTGCTTTAAAAAATAATGATGGGACTTATCTGGTGATGTCTGACAATGGTTTTGGCACACAAGATAACTCGGCTGACTATCTGCTGCGTTTGCATGTGATTCAACCAACCTTTAGAACAAAAACAGCAACTAACGCTGAAGTGAAGCATTTAAGTTATGTGCAGCTGCGTGATCCGAATAAACTCATTCCCTTTTCTATTGTCCATCAAGACACGGCCGAACGTTTATTAACTGGTGCAGATTTTGATCCGGAATCGATGCAACGCGCACCGAATGGCGAGATTTGGATTGGAGATGAGTTTGGACCCTATTTACTCCATTTTTCTGCTGAGGGTATATTGCTGAGCCCGCCAATTCCATTACCTAATCCACTGAATCCGGCGCAAGAGCTGCGTTCACCTCAGAATCAGTTCAATAAAGAGCAGCTGAATTTTGTTGAACCGCTGGTACAGCGTAGTGGTGGCTTTGAGGGTATGGCGATCTCTCAAGATGGAAAATATCTGTATCCGCTGTTGGAAAAGCCATTACTGAACGATAGTTCTAATCGTTTAATCGTGTCTGAATTTGATTTGGCGAAAAAGGCCTATACCGGCAAATATTATTATTTTCCGTTACATGCCAGCGCTACAGCAATTGGTGATTTTCAGCTGTATAGCCCGACTGAAGGAATTATTATTGAACGGGATGATAGTGAAAACGATCTGCTGGGCTATAAAAAGCTGATTAAAGTCACGCTCAGCGCCGCTGGTCAGAATATGCAGAGAGAAGATCTGGTCAATTTGATGGATATTGCCAATCCGGATTTACTTTATGGCACTGCGCGAGCGGGCGATATTGCGACCGGCGAGCGCTTTGGTTTTCCGTTTCAGACCATTGAAGATATTGTCATTGAAGGTCCAGACCTGATTACTGTGCTGAATGATAATAACTTCCCGAGTTCAAGTGGGCGAAATGCCAATCTGGCCGATGATAATGAAATTATTCAGATCCGTTTGCCAAAAGTATTGTTCTAAATTTATCAGCAATTACAGAAGGTCACCTCGGGTGGCCTTTCTTTATGAAAATTTTTTTGTATATTTTTTAATAAAAGCATGCTATAAAAATTAAAACAGGCATAAAAATTGCTTATAAAATGCGGTATTAAAAAAGGTGGGTAGTATGAAGTTATCAGTGGGATTAAAAGTTGCCAACTCCCTGTCATTGACACCCCAGTTGCAACAGGCCATTCGTTTACTTCAATTATCAAGTTTAGAACTTGAGCAAGAAATTCAATTACAGCTCGATAGTAATCCATTATTAGAGAAAGTTGAAGAACAGGCCGATGTTGAGAGTCTGTCAGTGGCAGATACAGATCGTGATCAAAAAGACTTAACCAATGAATTAAATGCCGATCATCTGCCAGATGATTTACCGGTCGATACCGACTGGGATGATGTCTATACCCATCAGCCGACCAGTTTGGGTACGCCAGAATATGAAGAGCGTGAAGATAACCGTCAGGGTGTACTGGGTTTAAAAGAACATATGCTGGAGCAGATTAACCTGCTGCATTTTTCTAAAATTGACCAGCTGATTGCTTACTGCATTATTGATTCTCTGGATGATAAGGGCTTTCTGGAAAGCGATATCAGCGAGATTACTGCTTCAGTCCAGCATCTGCTCGATTCGATGGAGTATGAAGATAACATCGAAGACGATGAAGTGCTGGTGGTATTGAAACATATTCAACGGCTGGAGCCGGTGGGGGTTGGTTCGCGTCATCTGGCGGAATGTCTGTTGATCCAGCTGGAAAGTCTGCCGACAAATACCCCATGCCGTCAGGATGCTATGCAGCTGATGACCCATTATGAGTTATTAATCAGCAATGAAATTCCAAAACTACTCAAGCAGACCGGTTTAAACACCGATCAGCTGAAATGCGCGGTCGAGTTGCTGAAAACCTTGAAACCGCATCCGGGTATGGAGTTTGAAGATAAAGAGTCGGATTATCAGATTCCAGATGTGGTGGTGATGAAGAAAAATGACAGCTGGCAGGTACAGCTGAATCCGGATGTCATGCCAAAGCTCCGGGTTAACTCGTTTTATGCCAATATGATTCGTCGTGCCGATCAGAGTGATGACAATCAGTATTTACGTAACCAGATGCTGGAAGCCAAAAACTTTATCAAGAGTATTGATGAGCGGCATAAAACCTTACTGAAAGTGGCAACCTGTATTGTTGAGCATCAGCGTACTTTTCTGGAAATTGGCGCAGAAGGCATGAAACCTTTGGTGCTACGCGATATTGCCGAAGAGGTCGAGCTGCATGAATCTACGGTATCCCGCGTGACCACCAATAAATATATGCTGACCCCGCGTGGCCTGTTTGAGTTGAAATATTTCTTTTCAAGTCATGTTGGCACTACATCGGGCGGTGAAGCATCGTCAACTGCGATTCGTGCCAAGATCAAAAAACTGATTGCTGAAGAGAACCTGCGTAAGCCTTTGTCTGATAACGCAATTGCCAATATTTTAAAAGAAGAGGGAATTGATGTGGCGCGACGTACGGTTGCAAAATATCGCGAATCTTTACATATTCCATCTTCTTCTGAAAGAAAAGTCTTGATCTAGTTTTGAAAATCTGCCTATTCTAGAGATTCATTATGACAACATAATGAATCTTTTTTTCTATGAGGATGAGTCAAAATGATTGCATGAAGGTATCACTGAGCAGCAGTTCTGGTCCTGTACGTGAATCATTTTGATGATGACTCGTCTAATCCTAACGAAGGTGAGGGATAGAATTATGCAAATAACAATTCGTGGCCATCATTTATCAATTACACCTGCAATTGAAGAAAATATAAAAGCAAAGTTCGCGCAAATGACCAAACATCTGGATCAGGTCAATAGTATGCAGGTGAAGCTCAGTAAAGATCATCAGATCGATAAGCATTCTAAAAAAGGCAGTGCCAACCATATCGCAGAAGCGATTATCCGTTTACCTGGAACGGAGCTGTTTGCCCAGGCCTGTGCTGATGATATGTATACATCGATTAAGAAAATGTCAGAAAAATTAAAACGCCAATTAGACAAGCATCGCAAAATGCAGCTGGTTTATCAGCCTGTCGCGATTTAGCTGAAACAATCGGCAAAAAGAGGTTTTTAAAAAACCTCTTTTTTTATATATATAATGTATGTGACTAATGAATTATTTTTTTCATTTATAGTAAAATGACCGGTTTTACACCGTTGGTCCTATAAGAGGTCTTGTGATGAATAATGAACAGCTCGCTGAAATTTTAAAAGCTGCTTTTCCAGAGGCAGATGTAGTCGTTAGTGGGCAGGGTGGTAAATTTGATCTTCGTATTGTCGATGATCAGTTTGAAGGCAAACGTCTTGTTGCACGCCAACAGGCAGTGTATGCGCCGATTAATGCCTTGATCGCCAGCGGTGAAGTTCATGCGGTAACAATTAAAGCAATGACCAAAGAAGAATGGCGTAAAGCAAGCTTATTCGGAGCTTAATAAATTAATGGATAAATTTTTAATTCAGGGCGGTATTAAGCTCGAAGGTGAAGTGCGCATTTCTGGTGCAAAGAATGCAGCATTGCCATTACTGGCTGCCATGATTCTGGCCGACTCACCTATTACCCTGACCAATGTGCCTAATCTGAAAGATGTAAACACACTGGTTAAACTCATTGCGGGCCTCGGTATCACCATGTCTTATGAAGGCGATACTGTGGTGGCCGATACCTCGACCCTGAACAACCAGTTTGCACCGTATGAGCTCGTTAAAACCATGCGTGCGTCTATTTTGGTGCTTGGACCGCTATTGGCGCGCTATGGCAGTGCACAAGTATCACTCCCGGGCGGCTGTGCGATTGGTTCGCGTCCGGTCGATCAGCATTTAAAAGCTTTAGAAGCTTTAGGTGCAGAAATCCAGGTCGAAAATGGCTATGTACATGCCAAAGTCGATGGCCGCTTAAAAGGCGGCGAAGTGGTTTTTGATATGGTAACCGTAGGCGGCACTGAAAATATCTTGATGGCTGCCGTGCTGGCGGATGGTGTCACCACCATCCGGAATGCTGCGCGTGAACCGGAAATCACCGATCTGGCACAAATGCTGATTAAGATGGGTGCCAAAATCGAAGGCCTGGATACCGATACTTTGGTGGTAACTGGTGTAGAAAGTCTGCACGGCTGTGAATATGCGGTAGTGGCGGACCGGATTGAAACCGGTTCCTATCTGGCGGCGGCAGCCATTACTGGTGGCAAGATTAAAACCACGCATACCGATCCGGCCCTGCTGGAATCGGTGCTAGACAAATTTGAAGAGATGGGCGCAGAAGTCACCCGTGGGGATGACTGGATTGAACTGGATATGATGGGTAAACGTCCGAAAGCAGTCAGCTTCCGTACCTTGCCACATCCCGACTTCCCGACCGATATGCAGGCCCAGTTGATGGCGGTGAATGCCGTTGGTCGTGGTTTTGCCACCATCTCTGAAACGATTTTTGAAAACCGTTTTATGCATGTTCCTGAATTGGCACGTATGGGTGCCAATATTCAGGTTGAAGGCAATGATGCTGTGGTAACCGGTGTAGAAAAATTATCTGCAGCACCTGTCATGGCTACAGATTTACGTGCTTCGTTCTCTTTAGTGTTAGCAGCTCTGGCGGCTGAAGGGGAAACACTGATTGACCGTATTTATCATATTGATCGCGGTTATGAAAATGTCGAAGCGAAGTTACAAGGTTTAGGTGCCCAAATTAAGCGAGTAAGTTAATGAGCGATATGAGAAACGATGATCCAAACTTTGACGTAATGGGCAATTTTGATCATGGTTTAACTTTAGCATTAAGTAAGGGACGTATTTTAAAAGAGACACTGCCGCTGCTGGAAACAGCGGGCATTAACTTGCTGGAAGATCCTGAAAAATCCCGTAAGTTAATTTTTCCAACCACCCATAAACAGGTGCGTATTCTGATTTTACGTGCTTCTGATGTGCCGACCTATGTGGAAAATGGCGCAGCAGATTTAGGTGTGGCAGGTAAAGATGTCTTGATGGAACATGGCGCACAAAATGTCTATGAACCATTAGATTTAAAAATTGCCAACTGTAAACTGATGACAGCGGGTAAAGTCGGTATGGTTCGTCCAAAAGGCCGCTTAAAAATTGCGACCAAATATGTGAACCTGACCCGTCAATACTATGCCAGCCTGGGTGAACAGGTTGATGTGATCAAGCTTTACGGTTCGATGGAACTGGCACCGCTGGTCGGCCTGGGTGATTACATTGTCGATGTGGTCGATACCGGAAATACGTTACGTGCCAATGGTTTAGAACCACTGGAAGAAATCTGTAAAGTATCTTCCCGTTTAATCGTCAACAAAGCCAGTTTTAAACGTAAACAGGCGTTGTTAAATCCGATTATTGCCCAGCTAGAACAGGCTGTGGCTGATCGTGAACAGGCCAAACAGGCGTAAGTTGTTCAAATAAAAGACCGCTCTTGAGAGCGGTTTTTTATGGCGGTCTATGAGAACAGTCCTGTTAATACTTTTCTTCAATTTGAGCAAAAGTAATTTTCCATAAAAGTCCGTGGCCCAATGCGCGATTGATACCCACAAAAGCCTTGAAAACAGGTAAACTAATCTTTTCCATATCAACCTTGTGGGTAAATTGATGCGACGTTTATCGACTCAAGATCAGAACTTCAAGCAGGTGTTTGCTGACTTGTTGGCTTTTGAAACAGTGAGTGATCCAGAACTGTTAAAAACCGTAGACCAAATCATTGCTGATGTCCGTCAGCATGGTGATGCTCATGTTCTTAAATTAACTCAGCAGTTCGATCGACATCCCGCGCATCAATTTTCAGATCTAGAACTGACCCAGGAACAGCTTAAAGCTGCCTTTGACGCATTAAACACTGAGGTGCGTGAGGCACTGGAGCTGGCTGCAGCACGTATCCGTGAATTCCACCAGGCGCAAAAGCAGGATGGCTGGACCTATGTTGATGCCTTGGGCAATACCTTGGGTCAGAAAGTCACGCCACTGGACCGCGTGGGCATTTACGTGCCGGGTGGTCTGGCGTCTTATCCATCTTCAGTACTCATGAATGCTGTTCCTGCGCATGTCGCGGGTGTGCCTGAAATTATTATGGTGGTTCCGGCGCCGAATGGTGAGTTGAATCCACTGGTTCTGGCGGCGGCCTATTTAGCGGGCGTGACACGTCTGTTTACCATTGGTGGTGCACAAGCGGTCGCGGCGCTGGCCTATGGTACAGAAACCATTCCATCGGTCGACAAAATTACCGGTCCAGGTAACCGTTTTGTCGCAGCAGCAAAACGTGCGGTATTTGGTCAAGTCGGTATTGATATGATCGCCGGACCTTCGGAAATTTTAGTTTATGCCGAAGGCGAGAATAATGCAGAGTGGTTGGCGATGGATTTATTGTCACAAGCCGAGCACGATACCGTCGCACAAGCAGTATTCATTACACCGGATGAGGAATTATTGAATGCTGTTGATGGCTGGATTGAAAAGCACCTAGAAGCATTGCCAAAAGCTGAGATCGCCCGTACCTCGATTGAAAACCGTGGTGCATTGGTATTGGTGAAGGATCGTCAGGAAGCGATTGAGTTAATTAATCAGGTGGCACCTGAACACCTGGAATTATGCATGGATGATCCGCAAGTGATGGCAGAAGATATTCGTCATGCCGGGGCAATCTTTATGGGACGTTATACCCCTGAAGCGATTGGGGATTACTGTGCTGGTCCAAACCACGTGCTGCCAACCTCAGGTACTGCGCGTTTCTCCTCACCGCTGGGTGTGTATGATTTCCAGAAACGTTCTAGCCTGATCATGTGTTCGCAAGAAGGGGTGAAAACTCTGGCCAAAACTGCGGATGTATTGGCGCAGCAAGAGAACCTGGATGCACATGCGAGATCAGCACGTTATCGTTATCAGTAATTAAAGAAATAGAAAACCTCTCCCTAGCCCTCACTTGCGCTTCATTTTAAAGCTGTGCTTTAAAACTTGCTCAGGAGAGGGAACTTTGAGAATTTAAAAATGAATATCACCACCGAACAAATGCGCTTCTGGAGTCCGGCAGTACGTGAATTAGAACCGTACGTACCGGGCGAACAACCGAAAATCCAGAATTTACTCAAATTGAATACCAATGAAAACCCATATCCGCCATCGCCAAAAGTGGTGGAAGCGGTGCAGAAGGTACTGGCAAACTCGGCGGATGCGTTACGTTTGTATCCAGACCCGGATGCTTCCGAGTTAAAACAGGCCATTGCCAAACAGCAGCAGGTACCGGTTGAGCAGGTTTTTGTCGGCAATGGTTCTGATGAAGTGCTGGCACATATCTTTAAAGCCTTCTTTGTTCAGGATCTGCCGCTGTTGTATCCGGATATTACCTATAGTTTCTACCCGGTCTATAGCCAGTTTTTTGGGGTTAATACCCAGGTCATCCCTCTAAATGACAATTTTGAAATTGTGGTGGATGATTATAAGCAGCCAAATGGCGGCATTATTATTACCAATCCGAATGCACCAACCAGTATTGATATGGGCCTGGCTGCCATTGAGGAAGTGCTTCAAGCCAATCCAAACTCAGTTGTGGTGATTGATGAGGCCTATGTAGACTTTGGTGCCGAATCTGCGGTCAGCCTGGTGGAAAAATACGAGAATTTAGTGGTATGTCAAACCACATCTAAATCGCGTTCTTTGGCTGGTTTACGGGTCGGTTTTGCGATTGCCCAGCCACATTTAATTGCTGCGCTGGAAGCGGTAAAAAACAGCTTTAACTCTTATCCAATGGATCGTTTCGCGATTGCAGCAGCTGTCGCATCGTTTGAAGATCAGGAATACTTTGAAGCGCAGAACCAGAAAGTGATTGCGAGTCGCGAAACACTGGTAGCTCAGCTGGCTGAGCTGGGTTTTAAGGTATTGCCATCGAGTGCCAACTTTATTTTTGCTTCACTGCCAAGTAAAGACGCGGGTGAATTGGCAGCTGAATTGCGTGAGCGTGGCATCATTGTGCGTTATTTTAACAAGCCACGGATTAACCAATTCCTTCGGATCACCATCGGTACCGATGAACAAAACCAGCGTTTAGTGGATACTTTGAAAAACGAGATTTTGGCTTAAGTGAATCCACCCTAACCCTCCTTTGATAAAGGAGGGAACTCTTCCCTCTAGAAAAGGTGAGAAACAATGGTTCTCAAGGGGAGGGATTCATAAAAAAGCGACTCAATTGAGTCGCTTTTTTATTTATTCAGGTGTGTACCAGGTATTGAGTAAATCCAGCATCGCCGAAACCTTATCAAAACATTCCTGATATTCTGCATCACAATCAGAGGCAATGGTAATACCACCACCGGCCCATAACGAAACTTCGTGTTGATATTTTTGAATTGAGCGAATCAGAATATTCCAGGAACCGGTACCATCAAAATTAAAATAACCCATTGATCCGCAATAGGCCCCGCGTGGTGTGCCTTCCAGCTCTTCAATAATCTGCATGGCGCGAATTTTAGGGGCGCCAGTAATCGAGCCGCCCGGAAGTGCAGACAGCAATACATCTAGTGGATTGATCTCTGCTTTTAACGTCGCGGTGATTTCACTCACCATATGATGTACTTGTTTAAATGATTCAATATTGAATAACTTCGGCGTTTTTACTGAACCGGTTTCGGCATAGACACTCAGATCATTACGCAGTAAATCGACGATCATCACATTTTCAGCTTGATCTTTTTCAGAATTTTTTAAGGTCTGTTTAGATTGTTCATCTAATATTGGGTCTGTATAACGTGGCATGGTGCCTTTAATCGGTTTGGTGAGGAGTTGCCGATGAGGCAGAAAATCAATAAATAATTCAGGTGAACAGCTAAGTAATTCAAAGTCATTTATTTTTAAATAACCAGCATAAGGAGCATGGGTTAGCGCCCAAAAATCTGCAGCGGTATTTAATAATAATCCTTCCGCAGAACCTTTAAATTCCTGGGTTAAATTAATCTGATAACAATCACCTGCAACAATATAATCCTGGACTTGATTAAAGGCCTGTTGATATTCAGTTTTATTCCAGCGTGCGGTACAGGCCTGAGTTAATTTAAATGAATTCTCCTGTTTTTGAGCCAACAAATTTTGAATATAAGTCAATAAAAATTCGGCTTGCTGCTCATCGCTGGTGAAATACCAGTGCCCATTTTCCAGGGTTAGAAAACTGTGAAATTGTCCTAGAAATAAACACGGTTGAGCTTTGCTTTGAGTATGAATGTGCTGTTGGGCGGCATAATCGTAGCTGATAAAACCGATCAGTCCACCTTTAAAATAACTGTCGCCAATACAAACAGTTGGCTGCAAAAATTCATCTAAAGAAGGTGCTGCTGTTTCTTCAAGATAATCATTAAAACTGTGCTGCTTAAAATACTGCCATTTATTTTGTTGAATAAGGTAGTAATGTGTTGCTGATAAGCCAATAATCGGTTGGCCATTATTTTCTAAATAAACAAGATGTGAGAGTGAACCCAGCGCTTTTAAAATTTCTGCTGGGGTATAGGGGGATTCACAAAGTACTTGTTTGTAGAAAGATGAGGTGGCCATAAATTTGGAGAAAATCAACAATAAATATCTATTTTACCTGATTCTGCGCCAAGAAAATGCTTATGACCGTTTATCGGCAAGCTGAAAAATATGATCAATAGCAGTTGAACAAAATTTGACAGGGGGATAACTTTGTTAGTGCTATCCAGCCGCTCAAGGAAATACGTAGCAGGTTGCTAAAAACAAATAATCAGCCCGCTGCACAAGAGTGGTAACAATCAAAAAAATAATACTCTTGGGAGAGTAAATATGAAAACATTTACTAAACTAGCTTTAGTATCTTCAATGGCATTAAGTGCAAATGCATTTGCAATGCAGGCAATGGATGATTCAGCACTTAGCGCAACCACAGGTCAAGATGGTTTATCGATTGGTATCGGTATTTCAAAAATTGAAATTGAAAAGCTCTTTATCCATGATAATGATGGTTTAAATGGTACCATTGATAATGCTGGTGCGATTGTTATTCAAGGGAATGGCATTGCTGGTGATGCGAATGAAAACTTTGGTATCGTCGTTGGTGCTAACTATGATGATGCAGGTGCTTATCTACTTGACTCTCGTAACTTGGCAGATTTAAAAATTGACTCTGATGCCGGTGCAGGTAGTGGTAACACAGCCTTTATTAACATCGCAGCTGATGTGTCTGGTCTGGATATTAAAATTGGTGAAATTGGTGTAACTGCTTCGGGTGTACAAGGTAGCGCAAGCACAACCTCGACACTTCGCCGTGGTGGTGTAGATTCGAATTATAATGCCATTATTTCAGGCTTATCGCTTAAGACAGGCCCAATGTCAGCCAATATCCAGTTAGGTGCTGCACCACAAGGGGCGATGATTAAACTGAATACTACGATGATTGGTGGTCTTGAAATTAATAATTTGGGTATTCTTGATAACTCAACGGCAAGTGCTGAGCGTGCAGCAGGTGAGATCTTTATTGAAAGTATTAAAATTGCCGATGCAGATGCTAATAACTTAACCATTACACAAGATGTGCGTGTTATGGGTGCAAGTGTCAGCAACCCGGATGACAAAGGTTATATCCAGATGATTAGCCATGGTGGTGCTAAAGATCACTATGTACAAGGTGTTCATTTAGGTAGCCGAGATGCTGCATCTATCGGTGATGTTGAAATTCAAGGTATGCAAACCTATTTCAGCCCAGCGGCTGGTCAATATCTTCCGGGGGCGGTTATCACTATTCGTGGTCACTAAGTCTTCTATTGAAAAAGCGCGTGTTTTCACGCGCTTTTTTTTACACAAAAACTGTAAAAGTTGGCAAAAATATAAAAAAATACTGTTTTTTTTCTAAAAAAAAGGTATCTTGCTAAATACATGGAAGTAGAGTTCTTACTCTAAAAATAAAAAATGAACTGGCAGAGCTGCCTGGAACTTGAAAAGTAAAAAATTATGTTAGAGATCGCATTAGGCTCGGCATTGATGTATTACGCTGCCACACAAGCCTTCGACTTAAAGGAACAACATCCGGAAACCGTACGCTATACGGAAACACTGGATTCCCGCAATTCTTCTTTTACCCGTATGCATCGTGAGCCTGTACGTATTCAACCTGCTTTACAAGATCAATTTCGGGGCATTGTACGTCAGGCTTATGACTATAGCTGTGGATCGGCCGCTTTAACCACACTGTTAAATGGTTATGTCGGAGCCCGATTGACAGAGCAGCAGACCATGAGTGGTTTGCTACGTTATGGGGAATATGAGCGCATTATTGAACGGCGTAGTTTCTCTTTGCTGGATATGAAACGTTTTGTTGCTGCATTGGGCATGGAAAGTGGCGGCTATCGTGGGGAATTTTCAGATCTGGTCAAGCAGGGCCAGCCCGCAATTGTGCCGATTTCCTATGCCGGTTTTAAGCATTTTGTGGTGTATAAGGCCTATAAGGATGGCCGGGTCTATGTGGCCGACCCGGCACTGGGGAATATCAGTTTTGATGAGCAGCGTTTTAAAGAGGTGTGGGAAAACAATACCTTGTTCCTGATTAATGTGGCGCCTGAATATCGTAAAGACTTCTTGGCTTTACAGGATAGTGATATGCGCCATGTTGAAGATGCCACTGTTAACCATCATGCCTTTGTCAATATTCAATATCCACAATTCTATATGGACAAAATTGCCGATAAAGCCTCGACCATTCGTTTAGAACGAAACATGAATCCTGAGTCAGAGAATTTCGGCGAACATCAGTACAACTTTTTAAGACTCTATTATAAAAGTAAGTAAATATTTACTTTAAAAACGAAAAAAAATTAAAAATTGGAAGGGAAGAAGATGAAATCTAAATGGATGAATAAAACCGTATTGGCTATCAGTATCCAAATGGTCTGGGGAGCAGCTGCTTATGCTGCAGAAGAGCCACAGTTAGGACAATATGAAACAGTAGAAGAGCAGCAGCTTGCGTCAGAAGCCACAGCTCCAGCAGAAAACTCAAGCCCTGAAGAAGTTAGCACTGAAGCAGTTGCTGAGGCCAATATTGAAACAGCAACAGCGACTGCACCGAGTGCTGAGCAGGCTGCATCAACTGCGTTACAGCAGCAGGAAGGGGATGCCACCAAAGAAGCCAATCTGGAAGAAGTCTTTACCTCCAATGAACGCCAATATTCCTTAATCAAAAAAGGCAATATCTCATCTTATTACGATATTGATTATACCTATTATCGTGATACGCAAATTGATATGGAAATGGCGCAAGGCCAAATCTATCAGTTGCGTGTTCAGGAAAATGCATCGCATGCATTGACCAACACCTTCACCGTTCAATATGGATTATTGGATAACCTGACCTTAACCGCCTCTTTACCTTTGGTGGCCAAGACCGATCAATTAAAAGATGCGAATACCGCGGGTCTGGGAGATATTTCTTTAGGCGCACGCTGGGAACCTTTCCCTTTAAAAGCCGGCCGTTTGCCACTAATTTTATTCGGAAATCTTTCGACCAAAACCGGTGATAGCCCGTATGAAATTAATAGCACTACCGAACTTGCGACCGGTAAGGGCTATTATTCTGCAGGGATTGGAGCCAGTACCCGTAAATATATCGATCCGGTGGTGTTGTTCGCTTCAGTCTCAGCCAATTATGGTTTTAAGGAGTCGGGCTTAAACCAGATTCGTGGTCCACGTATTATTGAAGAATTTGAGCCGGGCATTAGTGGTGGTTTCGCCTTTGGTTTTGCCTATTCCTTTAACTACGACGTTTCAATGACCATGTCGTATCAGCAGAGTTTTAATACTGGCGCTGAATTCCTCTATCACACCGGCGAAAGCTATTCTCCGGCCGATCAGACCAGTTCTACCCTGGCCATTTCTTTAGGGGTACGCGTTTCTCCTGAAACGATTGTCAATGGTACTGTTGGTATTGGTTTGACAGAAGATGCACCGGATGTGTCTTTAGGTCTGTCTTTCCCACTCGATATTCTGGGCTTTGGTAAGAAACTTCGCTAAGAGGCTGGTCGTATGAAAATAATTCGACTTCGCCCGTTAGTGTCTGCGCTGATCTTATCGGGCTGTTCGAGTGCTGCTTTTGCACAATTGGGACAAAACCTGTCTGTCGATATCCGTTCCTTGACCATCGGCAACGCGGTCACGGCAGATCCACCGGGCATTAGTGCCATTCATTTTAACCCGGCAGCCTTAACTAAAATTGAAGGCTTGCAAACCGATGTACAAGGGGTGCTGGCGCACTTTGATGTACAGCGTGAGTTTTCTGCGCCAGCCGACTATAACGTATTTGGTTATTCCGATGATCCACTGGTCTGTCATGATGGACCGGAAATTCTGGCTGACTTTTGTACCGACTTTAAAGGTGAAGTATCGGGTGATGTGGAATATGCATCGCTGTATGTGCCGGTACTGAAAAAGTTTGTTGATCTGGGTGAAGGCATGCCACTGGCCGCACCAACAGCAGGGATTGCCTACAATCCGCCGGGGTCTAAAACCACCTTTGCTACTGCGATGTATGCGCCGTTAATTGCCGGTTTTGGTGCTGAAGATGGCAACCCAGGTAACTTCATGGGGCAGCAGGTGGCACTGGAACGGATTACCTATCTGTCACCGTCAATTGCCTATCAGGTCAATGATGAGCTATCAGTCGGGGCATCGGTGGGAATGTCCTACCAGGCCATTGCCATGAATACCGACTTGCGTTTCCCGAATGACCTGATCGGGATGCTGCGGATGATTGATGAAGTCGTCTGTACCCCGTTTAAAGAAAACTCCGATATTATTACCGATATTCTGTTGCTGGGGATTTGTAACGCACAGGAAGGCATGAATCCGTTTGGTCGTTTTGGACAAATGGATCTGGCCGTCGAGCAAAGTCTGAGCCCAAGCTATAACCTCGGGGTGTTATGGGAGCCACGTGAAGATTTCAGCTTTGGTATGGTCTATCAAAGCTCCGCCAAAATGCGGCTCAAAGGTAAATATCATATTGATAATGCCAAGGCGCCGAGTGAGCTGATTAAAGGCTTGATGTCTTCTCCAACTGGGCAAATTCTGGCGGCAATTCTAGGCTTCCCGAACTATATTCCGGCCAGTGAGTCAGGGCTGGTGGCGATGGATTTTGAATATCCAGCGCATTTCCAGGCCGGGATTAAATACAAGGTAATGCCAGATTTACAGGTGAACTTTGATGTCGGCTGGACCGATTATGCCGCTTGGGACAAGTTCAAGTTTGAATTTGACCGCCAGATTTCTGCCCTGAAAATTGCCAAATTATTGTCTGAACATGTCTCTGACAGCTCACTGGCCTTGCCGATGGGCTTCCAGTCACCATGGAGTTGGGGCATCGGGATTGAATATTCTGCTACCGACCGTTTAAAGCTGCGTGCCGGTTATGAACCACGAACCAGTGCGATTCCAGATGACAAGCGTAATACCATGGTACCCATTAATAATGCACGTCTGTTTGGTTTAGGTGTGGGCTATCGTTTTGATGCCGATACTGATCTGGATTTATCGATCGGCTTTCTGCAAAGCCGGGACAAAATTCCAGCCAATACCAGTAGCCTAGCCAACAAAGAAGGGGTGAATAACTTATTACTCAACCCGTATGCGGGACTGAATGTCAAAACCGCTAGCAACATTACAATTTTAGGTCTGAGCTATAGAACACGATGGTAAAAGTGACAAAGCGTTTATCTGGCTTGATTTGCCTGTCTTCACTCTGGGCGCTGTCTTTGGGCTCGGCCAGTGTAAGTTATGCCAATGAGTTTTATACCATTATTGGCCCGGATGGCCGGCCGATGGTGGTACAGCGTAAGGCCGAAACCCGGCCGGCCGCGAAAAAAGAAGCTGTGCCGGTAAACAAAACGCAGGCACAAAGTAGAGCATCGTCTGCTTTGAATCCGGCGCAGCCGCAAGCGCAAATTCCCGTTTCTGAACCTGTCAGAGCTCCTGCTGTTGCAGTCGTACCCACAGTTAGTACTGTACCGACTCAACCAGTCACTACGGTAAAACTCACAGAAAGTATCCCACAAAAAACACCAGATACAGCAGTTGTGGAACAGCCTGTCGTCACACCAGTTGTATCGGCAACCACAAAACCGGTATCAGCTTCATCATCTCCAACGATTACATCTGTCATCCCGCAAACTGAATCTCAGAAAGTATTGAAGACTGTGCAAGCTGATCAACCAGACCGTACTTCATCTTCCGGTTTTACCGAAATGGAAGGGGAGCAGTACGTCAATAATGAATACCTGGAACACAGTGAATTTAACCTGGAGGGGAAAAAGCGTTTTTATATGATGCCGGAAGGCGTAGTTGACAGTAAATTGGGCGGTGGTGCGACCCGGGTGCAGGTGGTAGAACGTGAAAAAGGAGTCGGACAATCGGTGCTGGATCGCCTGTTCAAGAAACGCCAGCCAGAAAGTGTCAAGCCAATGGTGCTGTCATCGACTTATTATCGTATTGCACAGGCCGATGCCATCAGCAGTTTAGGCCAGTCCTGTTTTAACAATAAAAAAATTAAACATGCCAAGACCCTGGCCGTACAGAAAGACGTCAATCTCTGGCCACGTGCACCATTAACAGATGAATTTGATTATGAGGTGGTGAAGCTGGAGGGAGATTTACGCCATCTTCAGGTGAATTCATACGCTTCTAAAACCCGGCAACCTACATTTTACTGGCCTTTTGCCGTTTTTCTGGATGCGCAAGGCTGTGTGATTGAAGGTGCAGGCGGCTACAAGAGCCAGGATACTCAATCCACCTTATTGCAACATGAGCAGGTGGAAGGGGTGATTCAATTGCCGGCTCAAACCCGTTATCTTCTTTTAACCCCGCTGGCATCGGCAATCGATATGGAAAACCGCCAGTTAAGTAATCAAGGCCAATTGAAAATTATTGCCTTAGATCAATAAAAAACATGAGACATCAGGATGAAGAAATCAAATATTTTAGCCTTGAGCAGTACCGCCTTGATGATGGCACTCAGTGGCTGTGGTGGTGAAAGTGCCAATGTCATTCCAGAGCCGAATATTGTGTCGGAAATTAATGGCAGTTGTGTTAGCGGGCAAAACTGTGTGGAGTTTGCCCTGGATTATCCGGTGGATGGCCTGAATTTCACCTGTAGCAGTGATCCAAGCAAAACCTATATTACCCTGATTGCGCCAACCACCAATGCCGCCACCGGTAAATGTAGTGCCGGTGATAAAGTCCATTTCTTTATTCAGGAAAAAACAGAAAAATCAATTAATCTGGGGACAGTAAGCCTAGCTGATATTGGTCTGGCCAATTCGGTCAGTGCCAGCTTGCCGCGTTTAACCCTGCTGGATATTGCCCGTGGCTTAACCGGACAGGCCGTAACCGAACTGACCCCATCGGATTCAACTGTTCAAGTGGCACAGGCAATTACACGTATTTTACAGGCTTTATCAATTGAAAGTTCCAAGAACCAAGAACGGCCGACCATTGCCGGTGATGTGCAGCCACTTTATATTTCTGCGCTAAAAAAAGAACAGCTGGATGATATTTGGGGTTCGGTGACGCTGGAGGATTACCGTTCCGGTGCCTATGTCAGCAAGTTAAGTCCTTGGGTTGACTTGAGCACCGTCAGTGATGCGCAGGCCTTTGACGCGCTGAAAACCCTGGTTTATATGACCAACTCTGCCTCTTATCAGGCCAACTATCCGGTACTGGCTGTGGAGGGTTCGACCTTACCACAAGGTTTATATGGCTGTAATCAGGATGATTGTAAACAGAACTCGAATACCTTAAGACACCTGATTGGCCAGTTCCAGTTGATGACCGATCGCTCGGGTTATACTTTCGGTTATGGCATGCAGTGGCGTGGAACCATGTCGACCAGTAATGAAAACCCGTTATTGACCATTACGGCCGATTTCTTGAAACGTGTCCGTCCGGAACTGATGACCGCAGCGGCACAAAATAACTGGATTAATCCACTGAATGAAACGATCCAGGGGCCTTATCGTTTTAGCATCAACAGTAACCGGACTGAAGATTTTACCGTGACCCAGGGGAAACTGTATAACGATTATATGATTGCCGGCACCGAAGGAATTTATAAAACCCTGACCAAGTTCCCGACAGGAAAGCCGGAAGAATATGGCCGCTGGACCCAGACTATTGGCACGGATCAGTTTAAGGGCTCACTGGATATCTATAAATATTTTCAGGTGAATTTCCTGGATAACCGGATTTTTACTTCGGCGAAAAATGTGGCCTTGGGTGAGCGTTATATTTTCCCGTTATATGCCACTCTGAATTTCAATTTTGCTAATAATGCCGCGCCAGCAATTAAGCTCGGGATTGTGCTGGATGAGCAGGGCAATATCCGTACCGATATTGGCCCAAATCCGACCGCAACCGATCTGTCGGGGACCTGCGCAGTCGCTACAGATAGCAGCACGCCAGAGATTGTGGATAGTAATAATGTCACGCAATATCGTATTGGTGTGCTGGGAGCAACCGATCTGAGCAATCAGGCGATTACCCTGCGGATGATTCTGGCCAATCCGGTCTTTAACCAGCTGAATGGTGCCGTAATTGGTCTGAATACCCGGGTTGACAATACCCAGGGCGAGCAGGCCATGGTGGTAGGTGGTGCGCGGCTGAATATGGGTAATCTGGTCAATCATACCTCGACCCGGATTAGCCTGAGTGACTTCTCCGGCAACAATACCGTGTCATGGAGTAACCTGTATACCTTGCAGCTCAAGACTTTTACCAATC
This sequence comes from Acinetobacter sp. YH12116, assembly GCF_013418895.1. Classification (NCBI taxonomy): domain Bacteria; kingdom Pseudomonadati; phylum Pseudomonadota; class Gammaproteobacteria; order Moraxellales; family Moraxellaceae; genus Acinetobacter; species Acinetobacter sp. YH12116. The sequence continues at coordinate 18,830 of NZ_VPBE01000037.1, forward strand.
AGGATAGCAACAATGCTACGGATGCCGATAAAGAACTGGCTAAACTCACCGGTGGAACCGTGAGCATCGAAGTGGCGGACTGTTATAACCCGGAACAGGTGCGTATCCAGTAACAGCAATATATTCATTAAAATACAAAAGCCCATCTACGGATGTAATGCCAGTCAGTTAAGAGATTGACTGGCTTTTTCTTGGGTATTTTTGAGGTTTTCCTTTTACAACCCTTGGATAACTCCTCACTCTTCTCTCAGGTATAACATACCGATTAGATTTCTCCATTA
>NZ_VPBE01000038.1:0-18976 GCF_013418895.1 Acinetobacter sp. YH12116
TAATTGTTCTACCACATAGCTGATGGGTTGATTGCGAAACAAGGCAAGCCCAAGAACAAGCCAAACCACGTGCTCAGCAGGTAATTTTCTCCTTCTGATCGATGCCTTACCTGTTTGATGCAGAGATATTTCAATCCAATTTAAGTCAATAAGTTCACAAAAATGGCTAAGTGATGGGAGAGCATGTTCAAGAGTGGATTCTAAATGTTCAGATAAAGACATAAAAAAAATGAGCGTATTTACATACACTCATTTTTACTACATTTTTCTAATATTTGCTTAACTGACTGGCATTACCGCAGGTAGGGGCTTTTTTTAATGGGTGATTTTTATCAGCAGTCTGTTAGTGAAGAGCGATATTGTAAGATCAAGCGAAAATACGTAGGAACGTACTGAATGGCGCAGAGCAGACATACCGTCTTATAGAGATGATCGCTGTATCACATCTCTAGGTCTTTCCATCCCTCGAGATAATCGGTTGGGGACAAAATAAAGCAACTAAATGAATAACATTCCGCAGGCGGTGCAAAAACAAAAACAGCGGCCGAAGCCGCTGTTTTTGATCTTAGGTTTAATTAGTGTTCTTGCTGGATACCCGCAACCAACCAGTCCTGGCTAGAACCTGCTGGCTTAACAAAATGCCAGATTTCAGTGAATGGCTGTGGCAAGCTGTTTAAATCTTCACTCACCGTACCGGTAAAGCGCACACTCACTACATACTGACCATTTTCAGTAGCATAATCGACCACCATCGCATTCAGGTTAGAAAACTCAGCCACATCCTGATCCTGATTGGCCATGATGTCCTGATACATCGACTGGTACAGATCAGGGGTTAAATAACGCTGAATTTCAGCAATATTGCTGGCCGTATTCATAGACTGAATATGGTTAAAACGCTGACGTGCAACACGCAGAAAGGCTGCTGGCTCCGTACCATCTGGTAACTGGTTACCACTGTTGGTGTACGCGGTACCAAAGGCAGCGTTATTCACTGGTGCTGCACCAAATGGCGCATTGTTGGTTGGGGCTGAACCACCGACGTTCTGGCCAAAGATATTGGTGTTATCGCCACCGGCACGTGGTGCAGCAGCAGATTGACCAAACGGTGCGTTATTGGCACCGTTATTTGGCGCATACGGGTTATTGGCTGCTAATTTTTTTTTTTGCGCCCATCTTGCGGAAAATGAAGAAGGCGACTGCTGCAGCGAGGAGAATCCAGATCCAGCCTGGGATTCCACCTTCTTCCTCCTGTTGAGCCTGTGCCTGGCTGGCTGGCTGATCATCTGCTAAGGCATTGGCAGCCACTGCACCAATCGCAGCACCTGCAACACCCGCAGCGACCATACCACCGACACCCGGACCAGATTTTTGCTGCGCAGGCGCAGTAGCTGGAGCGGGCTGTTGTGCAGGAGTAGCTTGACGAGGCTGTTGGTAAGATTGAGTTGGTGTTGCTGAACGGCTCATGCCATGGCTTTTACCACCACCGGCACGTTTTGCTTCGGCTGCTAAAGGGGCAACCAAGAGGGCAGCTGTTAAAATACCAGCCATCAAACCACGCTGTCGAACTTCCATCAATTTTTCCTATTTAAAAAAAGAAATTTATCGCCCTGTATTTATGCAGGCATTTGTCCCGAATTTCAATACAGAATTCAGCTTTTTTCACATGAAAAGCTCAAAAAATAGGGCAAAGGCTCTAGTGCAGTTCTTCACTTAAACTAATGGCCTCGCTCAGGGCTTCATGCAAACGGGCCACCGCAATCACCTGCACCCCTGGAATCGCTTTTTGCGGTGCATTGGCACGTGGCAAAATAATATATTTAAAGCCATGTTTAATCGCTTCTTTTAGACGTTCCTGACCATTCGGCACCGGACGGATTTCACCGGATAAACCGACTTCACCAAACACCGCCAGTTGCTGGGGCAGGGCTTTGCCGCGAATACTGGAAGCACAGGCCAGCAGCACCGCCAGATCGGAGCCGGTTTCGGTAATTTTCAGCCCGCCGACAATATTGACATAGACATCCTGACCGGACGTCTGCACACCACCATGACGATGCATCACCGCCAGCAGCATATTCAGCCGGTTTTGTTCTAAGCCGAGTGCAACCCGGCGCGGCTGACCATGTGCATCATCGACCAGTGCCTGTACTTCCACCAACAGCGGTCGTGTACCTTCGCGGCTAATCATCACAATTGAGCCGGGAATGGCTTCATCATAACGGCTCAGGAAAATCGCTGACGGATTGGCCACTTCACGCAAGCCTTTATCGGTCATGCCAAACACGCCCAGTTCATTGACCGCGCCAAAACGGTTTTTGACCGCACGAATCATCCGGTAGCGGGAATCGGACTGACCTTCAAAATACAGCACACAGTCCACCATATGTTCCAGCACACGTGGCCCGGCCAATGCACCTTCTTTGGTCACATGACCGACAATAAACAATGCTGTGCCACTATTTTTGGCAAAACGGGTCAGGAGCGCCGCCGATTCACGGATTTGCGATACGCCACCCGGTGCAGACTGCAAGGTTTCAGTATATAAGGTCTGGATGGAGTCCAGAATCGCCACCGCAGGACGTTGCTGGGCCAGTACCTCACAAATCCGTTCCACACAGGTTTCAGCCATCACTTTGAGCTGATCGGTCGGTAAATCCAGACGCTGCGCGCGTAAGGCCACCTGTGATAAGGATTCTTCACCAGTGACATATAAGGCAGCGCTGTTGCTGGCGGCCATATGGGTCGCGGTTTGCAGTAAAATGGTCGATTTACCAATTCCGGGATCACCACCAATCAGCACCACTGAACCAGTGACCAAACCACCACCAAGTACCCGGTCAAATTCGCCAATACCGGTGGCAAGGCGGGTTTCGGTAGAGACTGAAATCTGGTTTAAAGTAGTTACAGTTGAGGCCTGACCGGCATAGCCGCCGCCCATACGTGGCTGGGCACGATGGGTCACCGCAGGGGCAATGCTGACTTCGGTTAAACAGTTCCATTCACCACAGTCTGAACATTGACCGGCCCATTTGGGATGATCTGCGCCGCATTGTTCACAGCGATAGACACTTTTTGCTTTTGCCATAAATAAACGTCTGGAATGTGTTTTTTAAATCTTGCCCCACAGCATACAGAGGAAATGCCGATTTTCAAATTGTTGATACGCCGGCAAAGAAAAACCACCCGCAGGTGGTTGATCTTGTACTTTGATTTGAACGCTTTAGTAAAGTTCGCCGGATTTGCGTCGTGCAATAAAATCTTTCGATTCTTTGGCAATTACACCCGACAGCAGCAATAAGGCAATCAAGTTCGGTACTGCCATTAAACCATTAAAGGTATCGGCAAACAGCCAGACCAGATCTAGAGTTGCGACACAGCCAATAAACACCGACGCAATGTAAATCAGGCGATACGGCAGTACAAATTTCTCACCAAGCAGATAGGTCGCACATTTTTCACCGTAATAGCTCCAGCCTAAAATAGTCGAATAGGCAAAGAAGATCACCCCGAAAGTCACCACCCAGCCCCCGATTCCCGGCAGCAGTTTGTCGAATACGCTAATGGTCAGTACTGCACCGTTCTGATCACCAAAAGACTGGCCGGCCATAATAAAGCCCATGACCAGCACAATACCGGTAATTGAACAGACAATAATGGTGTCAATAAAGGTACCAGTCATTGAAACCAGACCCTGACGTGCCGGATGGTCGGTTTTGGCCGCAGCGGCAGCAATTGGCGCAGAACCCATACCGGCTTCATTGGAGAAGACCCCGCGCGCAACACCATAACGGATCGCGGCACCAATCGCACCACCTGCGGCAGCTTCACCGGTAAAGGCATAGGTGACAATCATTTTGAGTGCTGGCACCACCAGTTCAAGGTTATTCAGGATGATGACCAAACCACCGGCCATATAACCAACCGCCATAATCGGCACAATAACCGAAGAGGCTTTGGCGATGGATTTAATCCCGCCCAGAATTACCAGGGCTGAAAATACGGTAATGATGATGCCGGTAATCCAGGTTTCCAGGCCAAACCCATTTTCAACGGCCAGTGCTACCGTGTTGGATTGCACCGAGCTACCAATCCCGAAGGAGGCCACTGCACCGAAAAAGGCGAAAATCAGCGCCAGCCATTTCCATTTCAGGCCACGTTCAATGTAATACATTGGACCACCGGACATTTCACCTTTCTCGTTTTTTACCCGGTATTTGACCGCCAAAACACCTTCGCCATATTTGGTCGCCATCCCGAACAGGGCGGTCATCCACATCCAGAATACGGCGCCCGGACCACCAAGTACGCAGGCTGTGGCCACACCGGCAATATTACCGGTACCAATGGTGGCAGAAAGTGCGGTCATGAGGGAGGCGAATTGGGAAATATCGCCGGAATGTTTGTCCGGGTGTTTGCCAAAAACCTGTTTAAAGGCCAACGGCAGCATCCGGAATTGCCAGAACAGCAGGCGGAAGGTCAGGAATATCCCGGTACCGACAATCAGCACCAGCATATATGGGCCCCAGACCCAGCCACTAAGGGTTTCCATGAGTGTTTGTAAATCTTGCATCATTGTTTCTTCTTATGTCTCAAAATAGATATTTTGTTTTCTATATAAGCAATTGATATGCCATGCTCATCCTGAGCAAGAGATATAGTTGCGTGCTGCATTTTTATTTGTTACACAGAATTTATGTTTTGACAAGAAAATTGATATAAACCTTGTCAATCCTCCCTTTGGATAAATTGATAACTTTTTGTTATAAGAAAAATAAATTAAATTTAATTATTCCGCAGAAAATATAGATGAAGCGGCATTTCTTTTTGTTTTCTGATTTCTTTTACGTTAGTTTGTCGTGGTTAACACTGAAGTTGAATTCAATAATGTCGTATCAAAATACAAATTCGTCACAAGAAAAAGGCGATCTGCAGCGAAGCTTATCTAACCGGCATTTACAGCTGATTGCCATTGGTGGCGCCATTGGAACAGGACTGTTCATGGGCTCAGGCAAAACCATCAGCCTGGCCGGGCCATCGATCCTGATTATTTATATGATTATTGGTTTTATGGTGTTCTGCGTGATGCGGGCGCTGGGCGAACTGTTGCTGTCCAATCTGCAATATAAATCCTTTATTGATTTCAGCACCGACCTGATTGGCCCGTGGGCCGGCTATTTTGTTGGCTGGACCTACTGGCTGTGCTGGATCACCATCGGGATTGCAGACCTGTCGGCAATTATTTATTACCTGCAATTCTTTAATGGCGGGATGCCGTTTACGCCTGAAGAAGGGGTGATGATCAGTATTGCAGCTATTGTCTTCATTATGGGCTTGAACCTGGTGACCGTGAAGCTGTTTGGTGAAATGGAGTTCTGGTTTGCGCTAATTAAAATTATTGCCATTATTGTGCTGATTGCAGTCGGTTTATGGATGATTTTTACCGGCTTTACCTCAGATGCCGGCACAGTGGCATCCTTTACGCATATCTGGAGTCATGGCGGCTTGTTCCCGACAGGTACTATGGGCTTCCTGGCCGGTTTCCAGATTGCGATTTTCGCCTTTGTTGGGGTAGAACTGGTCGGTACCACAGCGGCTGAAACTAAAGACCCAGAGAAAAACCTGCCGAAAGCGGTGAACTCGATTCCGGTACGTATCATCATTTTCTATGTATTGGCCTTATTAATTGTGATGTCGGTAACGCCATGGAACCAGATTGATCCGAATATCTCGCCGTTTGTCAACTTGTTCAGTCAGGCGGGTATTGCGGCCGCGGCGATTATCATGAATCTGGTGGTGCTGTCTTCGGTGATGTCGTCGATGAACAGTGGTGTATTCTCAACCAGCCGGATGCTGTTTGGTCTGTCACGTGAGCAGCAGGGCCCTAAAGCTTTTGGCCGTTTAAATAAACGTGCAGTACCAGCCAATGCGTTGTATTTCTCGGCGGTGTGTCTGCTGTTGGGTGCAGCGTTACAATACTTTGTACCCGATACCGTGAAAGCCTTTACGTTGGCGACCACGCTTTCGACCATTCTGTTTATTTGCGTCTGGCTGATTATTATCTGGAGCTATATTGTCTATTACAAAACCCGTCCGGAACTGCATGCCCAGTCGACTTTTAAATTGCCGGGTGGCCTGTTCACCTGCTGGATGGTGATCATCTTCTTTATTAGTATGATCTATGTGCTGTCTCTGGAGTCAGATACCTTGCAAGCCTTAATGATCAGTCCGATCTGGTTTGTGATTCTGCTGATTGGCTATTTCGGTTTCTATAAGCCAAAACAGAAATAAGCCATTGCACAACAAAAAACGTCAGTGTCCAACTGGCGTTTTTTTATGGCACAAGCTAATCTCTAGCGTTTAACACTTTGGTCACAGCAGTGATCGCGTTATACTTCATGGAAAATTTTAAATAGGTGGTCAGATGCGTTCTGTCATTTGCTGCATCAGTTTATTGACAGCCAGTTTTGTACTGGTCGGTTGTGGTCAATCGGGAGCTTTACAGTTGCCGAGTGATCCAAATTACGACAAACGTGCCAAATATCTGTTATATCCCAATGTCGATTCAGAGCAACATCCTGAAGAGCCGACACCTGCACCGGTACAGCAACAGTTTGCTGCACCTGTAGCTTCGAATTCCACGACGACACCTTAACGTTCATAGAAAGGATACATTCATGAGTTTCACCCGCATCAATGGGGTTTTGCACGCCGAACAATGTTCTTTACAACAGCTGGCGCAGCAATTTGGCACACCACTTTATGTTTATTCAAAAGCAACCTTTGAAAAGCATTATTTAGATATGGATCGTGCTTTTGGCTTTATCGACCATCAAATCTGTTTTGCGGTCAAGTCAAACTCCAATATTGCGGTGCTGAATGTATTGGCCAAGCTCGGTGCGGGTTTTGATATCGTGACCGGCGGCGAGCTGGCACGCGTATTGAAAGCCGGTGGTGATGCTTCGAAAATCGTTTTTTCTGGTTTGGGCAAAACCGAAGCTGACATTAAAAAAGCACTGGAAGTGGGCATTGCCTGCTTTAACGTTGAATCCTATGCAGAGCTGGATCGGATTCAGAAAGTGGCGGCTGAACTGAAGGTTAAAGCGCCAATTTCTTTACGAGTGAATCCGGATGTCGATGCCAAAACCCATCCTTATATTTCAACCGGTTTAAAAGAAAACAAATTCGGTATTCCATCAGATAGTGTATTTGATACCTATCAATATGCGGCATCGTTACCTAATCTGGACATTGTCGGGATTGACTGCCATATCGGTTCACAGCTGACTGAAACCCAGCCTTTTGTTGATGCGCTGGATCGGGTCATGCTGATGATTGAGCAGCTGAAACAGATGGGCATTACACTCAAACACATTGATATTGGTGGTGGTTTGGGCGTGACCTATAAAGATGAAACTCCGCCATCGGTTGAAGAATATGCCAATGCACTGCGCCCGGCTTTAGAAAAACTGGGCCTGAAAGTGTATATGGAACCGGGCCGGAGTATTTCCGCCAATGCCGGTGTGCTGCTGACCAAAGTCGATTTACTCAAACCGACCAATCACCGTAATTTCGCAATTATTGATGCGGCAATGAATGACCTGATTCGTCCTGCTTTATATGAAGCGTGGATGGACATTCAGCCGGTGACGCCACGTACCGATGTCGAAACCCAACAGTGGGATGTAGTCGGTGCCATCTGTGAAACAGGTGATTTCCTTGGTAAAGAGCGTGATCTTGCCATTCAGGAAAACGATGTACTGGCAGTGCTGGGTGCCGGCGCTTATGGTTTTGTGATGAGCTCCAACTACAACAGCCGTGGCCGTGCTGCAGAAGTGATGGTCGATGGTGATCAGGCGCATCTGATTCGTGAACGTGAAACCATTGAATCACTCTGGGAACGTGAGCGTTTATTGCCTTAAGGAGTAAATCAGGATGTTTTTAGAATTTACCAAGATGCATGGTCTGGGCAATGACTTTATGGTGGTTGATTTAATCAGCCAGCGCGCCTATTTCGATAGCCTGACCATTCAGCGTCTGGCCGACCGTCACTTTGGTGTCGGGTTTGACCAGTTGCTGGTGGTTGAGCCACCTGATGTTCCGAATGCCGATTTTAAATACCGTATTTTTAATGCCGATGGCTCAGAAGTCGAGCAGTGTGGTAATGGCGTACGCTGTTTTGCGCGTTTTGTGCATGAGCGCCAGCTGACCAGTAAAACCAAAATCAAGGTGCAAACCAAAGCCGGGATTGTTGAGCCGGAACTGGGTCAAAATGGCTGGGTGCGGGTAAATATGGGGCAGCCGAAATTCCTGCCGCAAGAAATTCCGTTTATTGCCGATGAACCGGATAACTTATATGACCTGATGCTGGCCAATGAAGAGAAGCTGAGCATTGATGTGGTCAATATGGGTAATCCACATGCTGTGACCATTGTGCAGGATATTCTGACGGCTGATGTCGCACGTTTAGGTCCACAAATTGAATCGCATGAGCGTTTCCCGCAGCGCGTGAACGCCGGTTTTATGCAAATTCTGGATGAACAGCATGCCCGTTTACGTGTGTTTGAACGTGGTGTCGGTGAAACGCTGGCCTGCGGTACGGGCGCGTGTGCAGCAGCAGTTTCAGGCATGCGCCGTGGCTTACTGGCCAGCAAAGTTGAAATTGAACTGGCGGGTGGCAAGTTACAGATCGAATGGAAAGAAGGCGATGTGGTCTGGATGACCGGTCCAACTGCCAATGTCTATGAAGGCCGTCTGGATTTACGTTATTTCCAGGGCTAATCTGACCATTTCCTATACAAAAGCACCGTTCTATTCACGGTGCTTTTTTATGTTAGGATGATTTGAGTTTTGCCTGCAGAGCCATGATGATGCATAAACTTGTTTTTCTGCCGGGTGCCTCAGGTAGTCAGCAATTCTGGCAGCCGTTAATGGCCCGGTTGCCAGCATCGGCCCGGAAAACCGTGATTGCTTATCCTGGTTTTGATGGGGTAGAAGCCGATGCCAGCATTCAGAGTCTGGCCGATCTGAAAACGCGGGTGATCAGTCAGATTGAAGAGGACAGCATTCTGATTGCCCAGTCGATGGGCGGAGTGTTGGCCATAGCCGCTGCATTGCAGCAGCCGAATAGACTTCGGGCCTTGGTGTTAATGGCTACTTCGGGCGGACTGGATTTAACTTCGTTTCAGGCCAAAGACTGGCGTGAGATTGAACCCCTGCAATGGGCCAAGCTGCCGCAGTGGTTTGTGGAAGATCAGACCTATTATCATCCGGAACAATTGGCCAGTATTGATCTGCCGGTGTTATTGCTTTGGGCCGATCAGGATGAATTGAGTCCGGTTGCCGTTGGTGAGTTTCTGGCCCGGCAGTTGCCGAATGCCCGATTGGTGATTATGCCCGATGCTGATCACTGGTTTGCATCCTCGCAGGCTGAACGTGTCGCCGGGGAGATCAACCGTTTTTTACACGACTATTTTTGCAAAGCTACTTTTTAAAAGACAATTTTTTACCAGAACATAGGATGGTGTGATGAAGTTAAGTGCTGAACAGTTACTGGAGATGTGGCTGAAACAACGCGAAATCCAGCATCAGTCGGCACATACTTTGCATGCTTATGCACGTGATGTTGGTGATTTCCTTCATTTTTGTCAGCAGAAAAACATGCCGCTGGCCGATGTGGAAACCGCTGACTTGCGTGAGTTTCTGGCGCATAAGGTCGAAGCGCAGCAGTTGAGTTCCAGCAGTTTGCAGCGCATGTTGTCTTCTATTCGCCAGTTTATGAAATGGGCTGAACAGGGGGGTTATTTGGCGTTTAATCCGGCTGATGATTTTCAGCTAAAACGTCAGCCACGTCCTTTGCCGGGCATGGTCGATATTGAAACGGTACAGCAGATTTTAGATCAGCCAGAGCCGGAGTCAGAGCGGCAAAAACAGCTCTGGGTCCGTGATAAAGCGATTTTAGAGCTGCTGTATTCCAGTGGATTGCGCCTGGCGGAAGTACAGGGCTTAAGAATTAAAGATCTGGATTTTAACCGGCAGTTATTGCGGATTACCGGTAAGGGCAATAAAACCCGGGTGGTACCGTTTGGTTCTAAAGCCAAAGACAGTGTGATGCGCTGGCTACAGATTTATCCGCTGTGGCAGGGTGATTTTGTCCCGGATGCGCAGCTGTTTATTACGGAAAAAGGTCAGCCACTCGGTGCGCGGCAAATTGAAAACCGGGTCAAGTTGCAGGCCCAGCGTGCTGGTGTCAATGTCGATTTGCATCCGCACTTATTGCGACATTGTTTTGCCAGCCACATGTTATCTAATAGCCGTGATTTGCGTGCGGTGCAGGAGATGTTGGGGCACAGTAATTTGACCACCACGCAAATTTATACTCATGTCGATTTTGATCATTTGGCGCAGGTTTATGATCAGGCTCATCCAAGGGCGCAGCGCAAAGAGCAGGGCTGAATTGAGGCAAGTGAAAAGGACTTTCAATTCACGGGTGAAAGACTAGAATAGAGGTGTCAGGCATGAGCATGTGCCACCATTGTAGAATAAAAATAAAGGTGGAGATGGCGTATAAAGAGGGTTAATTTTTGACTCGAGTAATATTCAGAGCGAGCACAAAAATTCCGAGGACCCAACCTGATTGATGATTTGGGAAAAATGTAAAGGCATAGATATGATTTCGGATATTCAACAAAAATATGAACAGCTGAGTCCGGCGCAAAAAGAAATTTTTGCCGGTTATGGTTTAAGACAGGTGAAACACTTTGTGGAAATTAACCTGCCAGCTATGCAGGCCATTTTACCTGAACAGGCCGTGATTCAAGGCATTAACGCACAAGGTAAGGTGCAGGCGGTTCATACGGAAACAGGTCAAGGCTATTTATGGATTTCCGATCGTCAGTGGCAGGAAAGCCAGCAATTGACCCAAACCGTCGATGCAACTGAAGATTTTATGCAGGTCTGGAAAGTGTTTAATCTGGCTGAATATGACCTGATTGATTTAAGCCACGTGCACCGCGACTTTTTGGATGGTCAGCAGGCTTAAATATAAGTACTGCGTGCAGCATAGCAAGAGAAGGTTATCTTGCGTGCTGCAACTTAACAATCTTCAAAATCGCCAACTAGGCTTATAAATCTTCCAGCGGCAGCTGAAAACTCTGTTTAATAATTTGACTTGGCAAATCGGTTTTGACACTGGTGATGCCATTTTTTTTGGTTAAATGGGTGGACTGAAATTTACGATAACTTTCTAAATCGGGCACCACCACTTTCAGCATCGCATCGCATTCCCCCAAAATAATATAGCACTCCATCACCTGCGGTAATTCTTTCATCGCCTCAATGAAGGTATCAATAGTTTCGGCATCCTGCCCGACCAGCCAGATCCGGGAAAATAAAATCAGTTGAAACCCAATCTTATGCGGGTCCACCACCGTAGTGTAATTCTGGATTACTCCGGCTTCTTCTAAAATTTTCACCCGTCTTAAGCAGGAGGACGGCGACAGGCCAATTTCACGGGCCAAATCGTTATTCTGAATGCGGCCATTGTTCTGTAAAGCTCGAATGATATTTTTGTCGATGCGATCCAGCTTTATTCGAACAGACTTTGGATATTGCTTCATAAATTAGAAGATAATTTGAAAAATTATTTAGATTATAGAATATTTGAAATCCTATTTTATAGCGTTTCGCAGATACTAATTTTCACTTTCTCAAGTACGACGGGAAAAAGGAAATGTCTGTATGGGTACTTTTTGCATTGACTGTGTTGCCGCTGATTTTTACGCCGGGGCCGGATATGTTATTCATTTTGTCGCAAGTGATGGGTAAAGATGCAAAAGCAGGCATGATGGCCACAATCGGTGTATGTTGTGGTTATCTAGTGCATTCGATTCTGGTGGCGTTGGGAATTGCCGCGATAATCGTGTCCTTTCCGCTGTTATTTGAGGCGATTCGCTGGTTAGGTATCGCATATTTGCTGTATTTGGCGGTGGGTTTATTCAAGTCGGTATTGAGCAAGAAAAAGCTGGCGATTGAAAGTCGCAGCAGCAGTCATCCGGTGCGCAAAGGATTTTTTACGGCACTGTTGAATCCGAAAGGCATGCTGATTTACTTTGCGATTTTGCCGCAGTTTATTGATAAAACTGGAAATACCGTTACCCAAGGCTTGTTATTGTCCTGCATTTTTATTGGACTGATTTTTATTGTGTACTGCGCATTAAGTCTGATCTTTGCCAAAATTACCCAGAAAACCCAGCTGGATGAACGCAAACAGAAGTGGATTGATGGTACATCTGGTGGTTTACTGGCGCTGGCGGCCAGCTGGTTAATGGTTAATTAAACCTTGAAATTTAGAAAAAGCATGTCCTAGGTCGACATGCTTTTTTATATGGAGAGCGTGAAAAAGAGAATTGTTACAAAAACAGAAATGAACCGATGGTCATCTTAGACCAAAGTCTGGCAGAGCATACAAACTGCTATCCTAAATGACATCAAAATAGCCAGGTTTTGGCTTACTATGGTAAAAAATGAATAATAATTCATTTTATTGTGTTGGCTAGTTAATCAGAACAACTGATGTGATACATAAGATAAAAAGATAATATAAATCAATGGTTAAAATATAGCTTAATCTGGCTGAAATATAGCTGGGTTAAGCTGGATGAAAAAAGTATGAACGCAACGTTCAGCTATTTTTACGCATTTTTACAGCTTCTTGGGCAATTGTGACTTGACCGAAATGCCAAACCCATTGCAAGATAAGACACCTACAAAAATTTAAGTGAAGAGTTATCTTAACTTTTCTTATCTTTTACATTTACTAAAACAGCCGAGGATTACATGAAGGCTCTTGTTGCTGTAAAACGTGTGGTTGATGCCAACGTTAAAGTTCGCGTTAAACCGGACAATAGTGGGGTTGACCTTACTAACGTTAAAATGTCAATTAACCCATTCTGTGAAATCGCCGTGGAAGAAGCGGTTCGTCTAAAAGAAAAAGGAACAGTTTCAGAAATCGTTGTTGTTTCTATCGGTCCTAAAGAAGCGCAGGAACAAATCCGTTCTGCTATGGCGCTTGGTGCTGACCGCGGTATTTTAGTTGAAACTGCAGATGAAATTGGCGCACTTGAAGTGGCTAAAATTTTAAAAGGTGTTGTTGAGCAAGAGCAGCCACAACTGATCCTTTTAGGTAAACAGGCAATCGATGATGACTCAAACCAGGTGGGTCAGATGTTGGGTGCTTTACTGGGCGCAGGTCAAGGTACATTCGCTTCTGAAGTGAAAGTAGACGGCGACAAAGTACAAGTGACACGTGAAATCGATGGCGGTTTACAAACTGTTGAATTATCACTGCCAGCAATCATCACGACTGACTTGCGTTTGAATGAGCCACGTTATGCGGCACTTCCAAACATTATGAAAGCGCGTAAAAAACCGCTGGATACCAAGTCTCCTGCAGATTACGGTGTATCAGCCGGGACTAAACTGAAAACTGTAAAAGTTGAGTCACCAGCTGAACGTAAAGCGGGCGTACAAGTGAAGTCTGTAGATGAGCTTGTTGAAAAATTAAAAAATGAAGCGAAAGTGATCTAATACAGAAGGATATAAATCATGAGTATTTTAGTTATCGCTGAGCACGACAACAAAGCACTAAATGGTGCAACGTTAAACGTTGTGGCTGCAGCTCAAAAAATCGGTGGTGATATCACTGTATTGGTTGCTGGTTCTGGCGCGCAAGCAGTTGCTGATCAGGCAGCTAAAGTTGCGGGCGTGAGCAAAGTATTACTGGCTGATGATGCTGCCTATGCAAATCAGCTGGCTGAAAATGTCGCAAAACTGGTTGCTGAATTGGGTAAAGGCTATAGCCATATCCTTGCAGCATCTACCACGACAGGTAAAAACATTTTACCTCGCGCTGCAGCATTGCTGGATGTCAGCATGATTACTGACATTATTGCAGTGGACAGCCCAAACACATTCAAGCGTCCAATTTATGCCGGTAACGCGATTGCAACTGTTGAATCTTCAGAAGCAATTGTTGTAGGTACTGTACGTGGTACAGCATTTGATGCGGTTGCTGCGGAAGGTGGTTCAGCTGCGGTTGAAGCAGCAGCTTCTACAGGCGATGCAGGTATTTCTAAGTTTGTGAACGAAGAAATCGTGAAATCTGAACGTCCTGAATTAACAGCTGCGCGTATTGTAGTATCTGGTGGTCGTGGTGTAGGTTCAGGTGAGAACTATCACAAAGTACTTGATCCACTGGCAGACAAACTGGGTGCAGCACAAGGTGCATCTCGTGCAGCGGTTGATGCGGGCTTCGTGCCAAACGATATGCAGGTTGGTCAAACAGGTAAAATTGTTGCGCCTGATCTGTACATCGCTGTAGGTATCTCAGGTGCGATTCAGCACTTGGCCGGTATGAAAGACTCTAAAGTGATCGTTGCGATCAACAAAGATGAAGAAGCACCAATTAATGCAGTAGCTGACTACTGGTTAGTAGGTGACTTGAACACTGTAGTTCCAGAATTGGTTTCTAAAATCTAATTCCTGAACTTCGATTAAAAAGACGCTCTTGCGCAAGCAGTAAAAGTTTTTACTTTGCTGTTTTGTTCAGGGGCGTTTTTTATTCTGTAATTTTTTATCGGAATTCATCAAAATTTAACATTTTTAGTATTGTTAAATTCAATAAACAGCAGAAGAGTCTAAAAATTATGCTAGTATGCCGGTTTTTGAAATCTTTGATTTCGTCAGCCGGAGTCTCCCATTGAGTTTTGATACCCGATTGTCCAATCAAGTCTTTATCTTATTTCTGCTGTGTCTAGGTTTGCCATTCCTGGTCGATTTGCATCTGCCACTTTTAGATGGTCAGCTCGTGCGTGGCGTTGAAAATGTTCAGGCTTTCTTATTATTGTTCTGTGCAATATTCAGTTATTTTTATATCCGTCCTTTTGATTTGGCGGATGGACAAAAGCAGTTCTGGTTATGGGCAATTTGCTGGTGGCTATTGTTGTTTGGCCGCAGTATCAGCTGGGGGCGAGATTATTTTCCGGAAGTGCCGAAAGTGTATTTCAGAGCGATTTCAATTGTGCTGATTGCGCCTGTGGTGTTTATGCTGTTCTCTCGTCATTTGTGTGCCGAAATTGTGCGTAAATTTAAGTCGGTATCCTTGCCGCTCTGGGTTTTAATTTTGAGTGTAGTCGGTCTAATTGCCGCAGATTCTATCGAACATGGCCGTGCCATCAGCTTTATTTTCCTGCACGATGTGGCTTATAAAGATTTTATGGAAGAAATGTATGAATTCCCGTTAATCCTGGGCTTATTCATGATGACTCTGCATATTATGAAGCAGGATAAACCGCCAGTGGTGGCCGAGCCAGTATATCTGGAGCTGGATGATCACGAAGCGGTGGCCAAGAACTAAGTCGGTTTCACATCATGCTCTCAAATATAAATCATGCCTTGTCCGAGGCATGATTTTTTTATGTCTTTTATTTCAAAAAAGAAGATTGCTTGATCCAAGGCCAATTTTGTCGCAAAGCGTATATTTTATGCATAGCGCAATATTGATCAAATGAGCAGAAATGCCATGTGGCGCGATGGATTTCACAGCTGGATATGCTGATGAAAAGTAGCTGCAAGACCGATTGGCAAAAATAGCTTAAAAATGTACCAAAAACTCATCTTTAAACATTAGAAAATTAACGAGATTAAGATGAACAGGATGACACAAAAATAGGACTATTTATGCTATAATTCCCAGCTAAATTTTCGTTTTTTAACTCAAGTTTTGAGTTAAATTTTTTGCCAAATTTACGATATAAAATGCGGGCAGAAATCTGCTTGTATAACAAGGAGTATGCATGAGCGTATCGGAAATTAGACCGATTGCCATTGAGGATGAACTCAAGCATTCATATCTCGATTATGCAATGAGCGTGATTGTGTCACGGGCATTGCCAGATGTACGAGATGGTTTAAAACCTGTTCATCGTCGTGTGCTTTATGCAATGCACGAATTGGGCAATGACTACAACAAAGCCTACAAAAAGTCTGCCCGTGTTGTGGGTGATGTGATCGGTAAATACCATCCACACGGCGATTTTGCAGTCTATGAAACCATCGTTCGTATGGCGCAAGACTTCAGTCTGCGCTATCAACTGGTGGATGGTCAGGGTAACTTTGGTTCGATTGATGGCGATAGTGCGGCCGCAATGCGTTATACCGAAGTACGTATGACCAAGCTGGCCCATGAACTCCTGGCCGATCTGGAAAAAGATACCGTAGATTGGGTCGATAACTACGATGGCTCGGAGCGTATTCCTGACGTTCTGCCAACCCGTATTCCAAACCTGCTGGTGAATGGTTCTGCCGGTATTGCTGTCGGTATGGCGACCAACATGGCACCGCATAACCTTACCGAAGTGATTAATGCCTGCCTGGCCTATGCCGATAATCCGAATATCAGCATTGAAGGCCTGATGGAACACATCAGTGGTCCAGACTTCCCGACAGGCGGCATCATTTACGGTAAATCGGGCATTGTCGATGCTTACCGTACCGGTAAAGGCCGTTTGCATATCCGTGGTAAATATCATTTTGAAGAAGACCAGAAATCTGGTCGTACCACCATTGTCTTTACTGAAATTCCGTATCAGGTTAACAAAGCCAAAACCATTGAGCGTATTGCTGAACTGGTTAAAGAGAAAAAACTGGAAGGAATCTCGGAGTTACGTGACGAGTCCGATAAAGACGGTATGCGCATTGCGATTGACTTGAAACGTGGTGAGAACGCCGAAGTCATCGTCAATAACCTGTTCCTGAACACGCAGCTGGAAAACTCGTTCAGCATCAACATGGTCTGCCTCGACAACGGCCAGCCAAAACTGATGAACCTGAAAGACATCATTGCTGCGTTTATCCGTCACCGCCAGGAAGTGGTGACTCGCCGTACCATGTATGAACTGCGCAAAGCACGTGAACGCGGTCATATCTTGGAAGGTCTGACCGTTGCTTTGGCGAATATTGATGCCATCATCGAAACCATTAAAACTTCTGCCAACCCGGCCGAAGCGCGTGAGCGTTTACAGGCTGGCGAATGGGCCGCTGGTGGTGTGGTGGCATTGCTGGAAAAAGCCGGTTCCGTGTCTATTCGCCCGGATGAAATTGAAGGTGAAGATTTAAGCCGTCCATTTGGTTTAGATGGAGATGTTTACCGTCTTTCTCCAGCGCAGGTCGGTGCGATTCTGGAACTGCGTTTACACCGCTTAACCGGTCTGGAACAAGACAAGTTACATGCAGAATATTCTGAAATTCTGGCGCAAATCGCCGAATACACTGCTATTTTAAATGACTTTAATTTATTGATGGCGGTGATTCGTGAAGAGCTGGCGCTGGTATTGCAGCAATATGGCGATGCACGTCGCACTGAAATTGTTGAATCCCGCATCGACTTCTCGCGTGAAGATTTAATTCCTGAAGAGCAGGTGGTGTTAACCGTTTCACAATCCGGTTATGCCAAGACTCAGCCATTGTCCGATTATCAGGCTCAGCGCCGTGGTGGTCGTGGTAAGTCTGCCACAAGCATGAAAGAAGATGATTATATCCAGCATCTGATTGTCACCTCGAACCACGCGACCGTACTGTGCTTTACCGATGTCGGTAAGGTCTATCGCCTGAAAGTATTTGAAGTGCCACAAGCTTCACGTGGTTCGAAAGGCCGTCCAATGGTCAACCTGTTGCCATTAGATGCCAATGAAACCATTACCGCGATTCTGCCAGTAATTGATGCACCGAAGAAATTCAAAGAGCGTCTGGCCGATTTCCGTAGTTTTGTGAAAGCCAACTCAGCACAATTACAGCAAAATCAAGTGATTGCTAGCCATTATGCCGAACTTGAAGCCGCGTTTGCAGAACTGGCAGATGGTGATGATCTGTCGGATGCCTTGCGTGTTCAGTTAAAGCAGCTGGGCCTAGAGCTGTCAGCCACAGACCTGGATGATGAAATTGTTGCAGAATTTGCCGAGCAGGCTGAAAATCTGCGCAAAAACTTCTATGTGTTTATGGCAACAGCGTCTGGTACGGTTAAACGTGTCGAGCTGGAGCAGTTCAGCAATGTGCGTTCTAACGGTTTACGTGCCATTGAACTGAACGAAGAAGACACCCTGATTGGCGTGGCGATTACCGATGGCGAACAGCAAATCATGCTGTTCTCGAATGAAGGTAAGGCGATCCGTTTTGCTGAAACTGATGTTCGTGCCATGGGCCGTTCAGCCAAGGGTGTGCGTGGTATGCGTGTCACCATTGGGGCAGCGCAAGCGGAAGAAGCCGAAGACGATACAGCCGATAGCGAAGATGATGCAACCGACAGCAATTTTGTGAGCCGGATTGTATCGCTGGTCGTGGTACCAGAAACCGGTGAAGTGCTGTGTGCATCCGCCAATGGTTATGGTAAACGTACTCCGGTCGATGACTTCCCGACCAAAAAACGTGGCGGTAAGGGTGTAATTGCAATCAAGACCTCTGAACGTAACGGTGAACTGGTCGGCGCGGTGGCCATTGATGCTTCGAAAGAATTGATGCTGATTTCGGATGGCGGTACGCTGGTACGTACCCGTGCTTCGGAAGTGGCGGAAACCGGTCGTAATGCGCAAGGTGTACGTTTAATCCGTTTAGGTGAAAACGAAACGCTGGTGGGTGTAGAAGCGATTGAAGCCGTGGAAGAAGATGAATTTTCTGAAGATTTAGCTGATGAAAATACAGCTTTAGATACGCTAGAGACCGATGCAGCATCTGCTGAGCAGGATGAAAAACCGGCTGAAGAATAATTTCTCTTCTCATGAAAAGGACGCTTCGGCGCACTGCTGTCCCATAGTTTGCTTTAAATAAAAAAACCTGAGTCCTAACAGTTAAAATATGAGTGTAAACAAACACTTTAACGACCAGGATTCAGGTTTTGTCACATCAGAATACCGTATTTCATGAG
>NZ_VPBE01000039.1:0-18149 GCF_013418895.1 Acinetobacter sp. YH12116
ACAATAGCAAGAGTGAACCACCTGATCCCTTCCCGAACTCAGAAGTGAAACCTCTTAGCGCTGATGGTAGTGTGGGGTTACCCATGTGAGAGTAAGTCATCGCCAGCTCATTAATTCAAAATCCCCCGAGCTTAAACAGCAGGGGGATTTTTTTATGCAGAAAATTTGTGTGCTTAATAAAGCAAAATAAAACTTATGTCTAATGAGAATAATATATAAAACTTTAATTATTAATAGGATTGTAGACTAATGTTCAATTCTTATTTTCTGTAAATTGTGTGAAAGTTGCACCATCTACTCCACTAGCAAAGTGTGGATGAAGAAGGCTCGAAATGAGGGTCTTCATTATGGGTTGCTATGGAAGTTCACTGAAACACAGACTCACAGGAGGTGAGGAATGACACATCAAACTATTAACGTAAATGATGTCATTGATCACGCAAAATTTAAACCATTTCATTTTAATGTAGTGGCATGGTGTCTACTGATCATTTTATTTGATGGTTATGATTTAGCCATTAATGGTGTGGTATTGCCTTTATTAATGGACGAGTGGGGCTTAAGTGCGGTGCAAGCCGGTATGCTGGCCAGTACTGCATTGGCAGGGATGATGTTCGGTGCCATGATTTTCGGCTCATTGGCCGACAAAATTGGCCGTAAAAAAGTCATCATGATCTGTATTGTGTTATTCAGTGGTCTGACCTTCGCTGGCGGTTTTGCTTCTAACCCAACAGAATTCGGTATTTTGCGCTTCCTGGCCGGTTTAGGGATTGGTGGGGTGATGCCTAACCTGGTGGCTTTAACCTCTGAATACGCGCCAAAGAACATGCGTAGTACGCTGGTGACCACCATGTTTAGTGGTTATGCAGTGGGTGGTGTGATGGCAGCATTATTGGGTGCCTGGTTAACCCCAAGCTTTGGCTGGGAAATCATGTTCTTTATTGCCGGTATTCCACTGTTGCTGTTGCCAATTATCTGGAAATTCCTGCCTGAATCGCTGATGTTTATTGTGAAAGAGAACAAGCAGGAACAGGCGCGTCCAATCATGGCCCGCTTGGCCCCAGAAGTGCAGATTAGCAATGAAACCAAATTTGAACTGCATCAGGTCGATGTGCCGGAAGCAGCCAACGTGGTAAGCCTGTTCAAACGTGGCCGTGCGTTAAACACCTTATTGTTCTGGTTAGCGTTCTTTACCTGCTTGCTGACCATGTACGCCTTAAGCAGCTGGTTGCCTAAACTGATGATGGCGGCAGGCTATTCAATGGACAATAGTCTGATGTTCATGATGGTGATGAACGTGGGTGCCGTGGTTGGTATTGTCGGCGGTGGTATTCTGGCTGACCGTTTCCATCTGAAACCGGTGTTGATGTTCCTGGGGATTATGGGCGCGATTGTGATGAGTCTGATGGGCTTCCAGTCAAACCAGTTCTTGCTGTACATCTTGGTATTCTTGGCGGGTGCAGCGTCAATCGGTTCACAAATGTTGCTGTATAGTTATGTGGCGCAATACTATCCACTGGCAGTACGTTCAACCGGAATTGGCTGGTCATCTGCAATTGGCCGTATGGGTGCGATTGTTGGACCAATCCTGATTGGTGGCTTACTCGGTATGAACCTGCCAGCACACTTCAACTTTATTGCTGTCGGTTTACCGGTATTGATTACCGCAATTGCCGTGGCGCTGATCATGAGTGAAGATGAAGCAGAACAGATTAAAGCAGGCAAAGCGGCGATTGCCAAAGCCTAATTGGTATTAAATGAAAAAAGCCTCCATAGATTGGGGGCTTTTTTTATGGCATTAAGAAAACAAAAACCACAGATAAAAAGAAACCCCATCATCCTGACGGGGTTTCTTCGTATTTCGTGCTTTAGGTATAACTCCTGTCGTACCTCACGATCCTGGTGCGCAAACTAATTATTGTTGTTTTCCGTTTGGGAAACGTCCTGTTTCCTGATGAATTTAGAATACGAAAATTCTGGGTTTGCTCCTAGCCTCAATTGTCTTCATTCGGTGTAAGCCAAAACGGACAAAGTCCGGCAGGTTACGCAAGTGTTCTTGGTCAAAACTGGCTTTGGGCTACAATCAAAGTATTGTCTGTTCTGTTTTAGGAAATGTCATGGCAAAACTACAACAATATTTGACCTGGCCTGCGGCATTGCTCATCGCAGGATTAACCACCGGATGTAATGCCCAGACCGAGCCTGCCAATTCAGCGAAAGCCGCCCAAAGCAGTGAAACTAGCAAGACCAGCCAGTCTTATCAGCTGGAACGGGTGGCGCGCTTACAGGAACCGTGGGCGATGGCTGAGCTGCCCGATGGCCGCTTGTTAATTACTGAAAAGCGTGGACGACTCAAATTGTTTAACCCGAGCAATAAACTGCTGCTTGAGGTTAAAGGTGTCCCCAAAGTTGCCTATGGCGGGCAGGGCGGTTTGGGTGATGTCGCGCTGCATCCACAGTTTGCCCAGAATCGCTGGGTCTATTTAAGTTATGTGGAAGCCGGCACAGGCGGTTATGGCGCGGTGGTGGCGCGTGCCGAGCTGGATTTAAAAGATGCGGCTCAGCCACAATTGAAAAATGTACAGCAGATCTGGGTCCAAGTGCCGAAAGTTCCGGGGCAGGGGCATTATGCCCACCGGCTGTTATTTGATCAGGCCGGCTATTTGTGGGTCAGTTCGGGAGAGCGACAAAAGTTTGACCCGGCACAGGACCTGAATTCCAATTTAGGGAAAATCTTACGTTTAAATGCAGATGGCAGCGCTGCGCCAGATAATCCGTTCCGTGCTCAGGGCCAGATTGCGGCACAGGTATGGAGTCTGGGGCATCGGAATCCTTTAGGCATGGTGTTTGACCCGGCGGGGCAGCTATGGGTGATTGAGATGGGACCCAAAGGCGGAGATGAGCTGAACCGGATTGAAAAAGGCGCCAATTATGGCTATCCGATCGTGTCCAATGGCGATCATTATAGTGGTCAGCCAATTCCGGATCATGCGACCCGGCCAGAATTTAAAGCGCCAGAACTGGACTGGACCCCGGTTATTTCACCTTCGAGTTTAATCTTTTACCGTGGCGATCAGTTTCCACAGTGGAAAAATAAGGCCATTGCCGGAGGATTGTCGTCGCAGGCGATTATTGTGATTGATACCCAGGCTCAACCGGTACGTGAAGTACAACGGCTGGACATGAAACAGCGTATTCGCGGGGTGATTGAAGCGCGTGACGGTCATTTATGGGTCATTGAAGATGGCAAAGGCGCCAGCTTGCTGAAAATGACAGCCAAATAATGAATTCGTAGATAATAAAAAGCCCCGACGTCCTGTCGGGGCTTTTTAGATTCAGTTCTCAGATATCACTCCTGTTATATCTGTGCGTGCATCCTGCATGCGGCTTATGATTATTGTTTTATGCAACGAGACCTCCTGTCCCGGTATGGTTTTAATATACGTCAGGCGATCAGAACCAACCAGCCGCAAAACCCGACAAGTACTGTACGCTCAGGCGTACAACAGCGATTGATTTAAAATAGCGCATCATCTACAAGAACCAGAACATAAAGGACTGAAATAAAAGAAGCCCGAACATCCTGTCCGGGCTTCTCTGGATTCATTATTCCGGTATAACTCCTGTCGTACCGATCAGTATCCTGCTGTTGTTGCTTTTATTGTTATTGTTTTGATTTAAGAGACCTCCTGTCTCTGTATGTAGGTACTATAAAATGAAAGCGCGCCGCACCCTAGTCGCAGTTCACCACAGCTGCTGTAAGAAAATGCTTACAGGGCTGCTGCCATTATGAGCTGACATATTGAATCAGCTTGTCGACTACCTGTTTCAGGGTCTTGTCATCAAATTCATTCGGTTCAAAGCTTTCGCTACGGTTACGGCTAAAAATATCGCGGATTTCCACCACTGCATTGCTGTCAATCAGTCCCAGCTGGGTGCCGACCTGACGGATCTGGTCAATCGAGCGTGATCCATTGGTGGCGCCATAGCCGATATAAGCCGCCGGTTTGCCTTGCCACTCTTTGCCCAGATAATCCAGCGCATTTTTCAAGGCCGGGCTATAGCCATGGTTATATTCGGGGCTGATAAAAATAAAGGCATCGCCCTGGGCAATTTTGTCGGCCCATTCCTCTTGACGCGGCTGGTCATAAATACCGCTTAGCGGCGGATTCGGACCGGCAAACAGGGGTAAATTCCATTCTTTTAAATCGACCAGCTCGGTCTGCACGGTACTAAAGTTATAGCTTTTAATGGCCTGCTGTACCCAGTGTGCGACTTTAATGGCGGTACGTCCCTCGCGTACACTGCCAACAATAATCTGAATATTCATGTTTTATCCTGTGTTGTTTTTGCTGTAGGGATCAAATTAACGTGAATTGCGTTAGCCTGAATAGAGTCAGTTTGTATCTGCCTCATGAAAATGGCATAAAAAAAAGCTCCCGAAGGAGCTTTTCAAAAATGTGGAACTTTTATTTCAGTTGAATGCCTTGCTGGCCCGCTGGGGTGACTTTAAAGATTTCCACTTCAAAGGTAATGTCTTTACCGGCCAGTGGATGGTTAAAGTCGACTTCGGTGATGTCATCATTGACCGATTTGACCACGCCATACAGGCTTTGTTTGGCCTTATCTTCAAACTCGATCATGTGGCCTTCAACCGGACGCTGTTCAAACTTGACGGTGTCAAAGGTTTGGACATTTTCCGGGTTCCATGGACCAAAAGCCTCTTCTGGTGGCAGGCTCACGGTACGACGGTCACCAGCACGCAAGCCAAACAGGGCTTTTTCAAAACCCGGTAACAGGCTGCCATCGCCCATCACCAGACTGACCGGTTCGGCACGGCTACGGGTATTGTCAATTTCCGGGCCGCTTTCAATGGCCACAGAAAAATGAAGTTCAACTTTAGAACCCGCTTCAATACGGGTGTCTTCGTTCGGATTGATAAATTCAGTCATGTTGCGCCTGCGCACGTTGAATACGGTGTTTTTCCAGGAAAAACGTATCAATAAGAAGCAAGATGGTGCCTAAGGTAATGGTACTATCTGCAATATTAAAGGCAGGGAAGTGGCTGTTGTTGTAGTAAACATGAATAAAGTCGACCACATAGCCCAAAGCGACCCGATCAATCAGGTTACCAATGGCCCCGCCCAGAATCAGGGCAATGGCCAGCGGTAATACCAGCATGTTCTTTGGCATACGCATCAGCCAGAACACAAAGATCACGGAGACCAAACCTGCCAGTGAGGTGAAGAAATAGCGTTGCCAGCCACCCGCATCGGACAAGAAACTAAAGGCTGCGCCATAGTTATGCAGTAATGTCCAATTTAAAAAGGGCAGCACAGGCACCGGATCTGCATAATTCAGATGGGTGACTGCAATCCATTTGGTCCATTGATCCAGAATAATCGCCACAATAGACAGTCCGATCCACCACAAATTGTGCGGATAGAACTGGAATAAGCCCTTTTTCGGTTGTGGATTAGGCATATTTTCTCTCTTCGCCTTGGCCTGTCGGGAGGTTAATAATACAACGACCACATAAACCTGGATGTGCAGGATGTGTATTCACATCTGGCAGGACGTGCCAGCAGCGTACACATTTCTCGCCATCTGCGGCAGAGACTTTCACGTTCAGACCGTCAAGATCAGAAGCTTCGCCTTGTGCTGCATCAAACTCATTCACAATCACCTGAGAAGTAATCAGGACAAAACGCAGTTCATCGCCCAGTTTATCCAGCACCGCTTTCAGCTCGGCATTGGCCCACAGCTCCACTTTGGCAGACAGGTTAGAACCGACAGTTTTTGCAGTACGCGCCGCTTCAATAAACTTGTTCACGGCAGATTTTACGGCAATTAAAGTCTGCCATTCGCTTTCAGCCAGCACGTTGGCTTCAGAGGCCACCGGCAGCTCATACCATTCAGCGGTGAATACATATTTCTCTGACTGCTCAGGAATCAGTGGCCACGCTTCTTGGGCAGTGAAGCTCAGGATTGGCGCCATCCAGCGTACAAAGGCCTGTACCAGGTGATACAGCGCAGTTTGTGCAGAATGACGCGCTTGCGAGTCCGCTTTGGTGGTGTACTGACGGTCTTTGATGATGTCGAGGTAGAAACCACCCAAGTCATTAATACAGAAGTTGGTCAAGGCGCTGGTGACGATATGGAAGTTCATATCTTCATAGGCTTTCTTGATGGTTTCTTGTACTTCAGACGCACGTTGCAGGATGTATTGATCCAGCGCAATCAGCTGATCCACCGGCAGGGCATCAGTCGATGGTTTAAAGCCGTTTAAATTGGCCAGCAAGAAACGCAGCGTGTTACGAATACGGCGGTAACCGTCTGAGGCACGGCTAAAGATTTCTTTACCGGCGGTCATTTCATAACGGTAATCCGCAGAGGCAATCCAGAAACGTAAGCCGTCTGCACCCATGTCTTTAATGATGTCTTGCGGGGTAATGATATTCCCGAGTGACTTTGACATTTTGCGGCCTTTTTCATCGACCACGAAACCATGCGTTAACAAGCCTTTGTATGGCGCACGTTCATTGATCGCAATCGAGGTCAGCAGTGAAGACTGGAACCAGCCACGGTGCTGATCCGAACCTTCAAGGTACAGATCGGCCGGATCTTGCAGCTCTTCACGTTCACGCAGCACGGCATAGTGGGTTGTACCCGAGTCAAACCAGACGTCTAAGGTGTCACGTACGGCGTTGTAGTGTTCAGCATCATCACCAATGAAGTCTTTGGCTTCACGGTTATACCAGCCATCAATACCTTCCTGTTCAATCAGTTTAGCCACTTCTTCGATCAGTTCAGGGGTACGTGGATGCAGTTCGTTGGTGTCTTTATGCACGAAGAACGGGATTGGCACGCCCCAGGTACGCTGACGCGAAATACACCAGTCCGGACGGCCTTCGATCATTGCCTGAATCCGGTTTTTACCCCAATCTGGCACGAAGCTGATCTCGTTTTCAATTGCATTCAGGGCGCCTTGGCGTAAACCTTTGGCATCCATGCTGATAAACCATTGTGGTGTGGCACGGAAGATAATCGGGGTTTTATGACGCCAGCAGTGCGGATAGCTATGCTTGATTGGATGATGTGCCCACAATTTGTTGGCTTCGCCCAGCGCGGCAATAATTTGCGGATTGGCTTTATAAATATGTTCACCAGCAAAAATTGGCGCAGTCGGTAAATAGACACCGTTGCCGCCCACCGGGTTGTCGACTTTCAGGTTATATTGCAGGCCGACTTTATAGTCGTCTACACCGTGGCCTGGTGCAGTATGCACGGCACCTGTACCGCTGGCATCGGTGACGTGTTCACCCAGAATCACCGGCACTTGACGCTCAGTAATTAACGGATGTTGCAGCACCAGATTTTCCAGTTTGCTACCGGCAAACTCGGCCAGCACTTCAACCGAGCTGAAGCCATAACGCTGGGTCGCAGATTCTACCAGTGTTTTTGCCAGAATAAAGTTTTGCTCGGCCTGTTCTTCACCACGCGCCTTGACCAGTTGATATTCAAGTTCGGCATGTAATGCCACGGCTTGGTTGGCTGGCAGGGTCCAAGGCGTAGTCGTCCAGATCACGATATCGGTTGAGTCTTTAACTTCAACACCTAAACGTGCAGACAGATCCGCCAGATCAACCACGGTGAAACCCACGTCAATCGCGTCTGACTTTTTATCTTCATATTCAACTTCAGCTTCAGCCAGTGCTGAACCACAGTCCAGACACCAGTTCACCGGTTTAAGACCTGGCTGGATATGGCCATTTTTCGCGATTTCACCGAGTGAACGCACGATGTTGGCTTCCTGCTTGAAGTTCATGGTGAGATAAGGATTGCTCCAGTCGCCAAACACACCCATACGGATGAAGTCTTTTTTCTGTAGCTCCACCTGACTCAATGCATATTCGCGGCAAGCTTTACGGAAAGTAGGCGCATCCACTTTAACGCCGACCTTACCGACTTTTTCTTCAACTTTGAGTTCAATTGGAAGACCGTGACAATCCCAACCCGGTACATACGGTGCATCAAAGCCGTCCATGATGCGGCTTTTAATGATGATGTCTTTAAGTACCTTGTTGACTGCATGACCTAAGTGAATCTGGCCATTGGCATATGGAGGGCCATCATGAAGCACGTATTTTTTCTTGCCAATTCGCGATGCACGAATCTGCTGATAAATGTCATCGGCATACCACTCTTCTAACCATTTCGCTTCACGTACTGCCAGATTTGCTTTCATTGCAAAGTCAGTACCTGGGAGGTTCAGCGTGGCTTTATAATCCACTGCATTTTCAGGAGTTTGCTTATCGCTCATGCAAGTTGTCTTCCAATTTAATCAGTCATTAGACTGACACGTTTTACAATAAAAATACGGGACATTAAAAGGGAAATGTGGGGTGTTTTCGACGAAACTCAAGCAGTTTCTCAACATCATCATCAATTCCGGCCTTTAACGCTTCAAGCGAAGGATAGTTCTTTTCGCCATGCAGATAATTCAAGAAGGTTACCCGCATTAACAGGCCATACAGATTAGCAGAAACATCAGGAAAATGTACTTCTAATCGCCATTCCGGATGGTCCTGTTTGATGGCTGGTCGGGTGCCGACATGACCGGCGCCAAACAGCGCGGTCGGGTCATAGCCGGCAATTCCCGGCTGGTTCGGATTCTCTGCCTGAACTTTGGCTTGTAAGGATTCAGTTTCACAGAGCACTTCCACGCCATAAATCCCGTTCAGGCAGGGTTTATGCCGGTTCAGACGGACATTAATGGTTGGAAAATCAATGGTCCGGCCAATCTGGTCGCCGTATTGTACCCGGCCAGTAATGCTATACGGGCGCCCCAGCAATTTGGCTGCCAGCGCTAAATTGCCGGCCTGCAAGGTCTGACGGATCCGGGTCGAGCTGACCCGTTCACCATCGGCCAGAATAGTGTTTAAGTTGGTGACCTGAAAGCCGTATTGCTGCAAAAACTCGCTATTGCCCTGACGGTTTTTGCCAAAATGGAAGTCATCACCCAGCACCAGACTGTGGGCATTGAGTTTATATTTGAGTATGTCGGCAAAGGCTTCGGCGCTTAAGCTGCGGAAATAATTATCAAATTTGGCGACTGCAATATAGTCTACACCCAGCTCGGTTAAGTATTCGACTTTTTCTCTTAAGGAGCTGATGCGTGGCGGCGCTTCATAGCCTTTAAAAAATTCCAGCGGCTGTGGCTCGAAAATCATCACCAGGGTTTTCAGCTGCTGGGCTGCTGCCAGCTGTTTTAGCTGGGCAATCATGGCCTGATGTCCCAAATGCACGCCGTCAAAATTACCGATGGTAACGGCAGTTTTTTCCAGTTGAAAATCAGGCGCTAAAGCATTCAGACGGAGGAGCTGCATGGGCAAAGAATGACGTTATACATTAAGAAAGGCTATATATTGCCATATTCTCACACATTCGTCTTGTTGTTCTGTTTTTATGCAAAATTTTTCTTGCTCATTTTTGACCGGTGCCACAGCACTGGCGGGTTTTTATCAGGAGCGAATGAAAATGGAAACGCGTAGCCAGTACTGAAAAGCTGCATAGATATGAAAAAAAGTGGAGTCGTTGGAAGACCTGTCATTTCAGGGATAGCTTTTATTTTTCTGCCTTTTGCTTTCTAATGTGGCTCCCAGCAACTGCGGTAGAGAAGCAATAATGTCGGATCTGGCCTTAATTATGGCATTGCCGAGTGAATCCAAAGGTCTGTTTGAACAGGCTGGCATCGAGGTGCATTATAGTGGTATTGGCAAGATTAATGCTGCCTTTAAAGCCTTTGAGGTAATTCAGAAAACTGGCTGTAAAACCCTGTTAAATTTAGGTACGGCCGGCAGCTCCTATTTTAATGCGCATGAGCTGGTGGAAGTGACCCAGTTTGTACAGCGTGATATGGATGTATCGCCGTTGGGTTTTCAGGTCGGAGTGACGCCCATGGATGACGATCATCCGGCGGAAATTCATTTGCCGCAGCATTTTTCCCATTTACCGGCTGGTATTTGTGGCACCGGTGACAGCTTTGAAACTGGTACACCGAAAGTGGCCTGTAATCTGGTGGATATGGAAGGCTATGCGCTGGCCAAAGTCTGTAAAAAACTGGATGTACGGCTGATTTCCGTCAAATATATTACCGATGGCGCCAACGATACGGCACATCTGGACTGGGAAGAAAATCTGTTGCTGGGGGCGAAAAAATTATTGTCGTTATATCAGCAGAGTGGTTTTTAGTTCGGCGACCATAGCAAACTATGGTCGTATGCCAAAATCATGCTCAATCGTCGATTGATTCTGAGGGAGGTGCGGTATTCAGTTCTGGACGCGGCACAATACCATAAAGCATCAGATGCACGGTATGCTGGATAATGCGCTGCTGCATGCTGCGGTTGCGCAGGGTTTTGCCGGTGACCATTTCCATTTGCGTCGCGAAGTCTGCATAGTTCTGGGTCAGGGCCCAAATATTCAGAATCAGCAGTTCAGGGTCAATATCTTTGGAGATTTTGCCTTGTTCCTGCCAGTTGCTGATGACTTTGGCTTTACGCTTGACCAGTTTTTTCAGCGGACCTTTCAGGATTTCCAGAATATGCGGGGCACCCTGAATCACTTCCAGCGCAAACAGGCGTGAAGCTTTTGGCTGGGTGCGAGACACTTCAATCTTTTGCAATAAGTAGTTGGTGATCGCTTCTTCAGGTTCAAGCTCGGCTTCCAGCATTTGCAGTGGCGCCAGCCATTTCTGTAATACAGTGGTCAGCACTTCTACATATAACGCTTCTTTATTTTCATAGTAATAGAAAATATTCGACTTATGCATTTCTGCAATCTGAGCGATTTCATCTAAGCTCGCCCCATTAAAACCGTATAAGGAAAATACGTCGAGTGCTGCGTTCAGCAACTGATGTCGTTTTTGAGTACTCTTTTTTTGTTCCATTAGCAATTAAAAAACAATGAAAAGGGGGAATCACGAATTGTACGTCAAATCATCAGTTTTGTGCATCCTCGTCTATTGCAAATTATGATAAATGCAGCAGAATTTTGTAGATTAACTAATAATTTCCCCAGGATTGTTAAATTTAAGCCCTATAAAGCACACTTTTTGAGTCTGGTAAAAAATATAACTGAAGACTTGATTTCAAAGATTTTTTATTCTTTTATTTTAAATCAAAATATAAGACATAGTTTATAGAAATAATCCTACATCTCTTTGGGCCTATGTCACAAAAGTTTCATAAACCGAGATGAAGTTTTACCCTTAAATTGAGCCGGAATTTAAGGGTAAAGCGGCGGGGCAAGCTCAGACCAAAATTAATCCTCACGTGGCCAAGACTGCATCTAGCACCTGCTGCTCCAGTTCGGCAAAGGCGATACTTTTTTGTCGTGGACGCGGTAAATTGACCTGAAAGGTTTTGGCAATATGACCACGATCGAGCAGAATAATCCGGTCGGCCAGCTGTACCGCTTCACTGACATCATGGGTGACTAAAATGGCAGTAAAGCCCTGTTCGGTCCAGAGCCGTTCAATCAGCTTCTGCATTTCCAGACGGGTCAGGGCATCCAGTGCGCCCAAGGGTTCATCTAGCAATAAAATCCGCGGTTGATGTGACAGGGCACGTACCAGCGCGGTACGTTGTCGCTGACCGCCAGACAGTTGTGAGGGCCATAGGCCAGCTTTATCTTTCAGACCAACTTTTTCCAGTAATGCACTGGCATGTGCGTACTGGTCTTTGCCCAGACCAAGTTGCACATTCTGCTCGATACTGCGCCACGGTAGCAGACGCGGGTCCTGAAACATCACCCGGATATCATCCGAGGTAATGCCTTCGCGGATATGCCGTGCCGACTTAAATTTGATTTCGCCGTAGCTTGGTTTTTCCAGATCGGCAATTAAACGCAGCAGGGTGCTTTTGCCACAACCACTGCGTCCGACAATGGCCAGAAATTCGCCCGGCTGAATATGCAGGTCTAGGTCTTGCAGCACCTTCACCGAACCATAAAACTTGTGTAACTGCTCAATCAGGATTTCCGCGCCTGCCACCGCCTGCGGCTGAATATCCGGATTGCTGCGCAGTTTCGGGCTGCTGTGCTCGGCATGCAAGCCGGCAATTAAATTACTCATCTTCGCTTACTCCTTATTTCTGGTAACCGGCATGCCAGCGCAGTAAATAGCGTTCCAAAGCCACGGCCAGCACATCGGCCAGTTTACCCAGCAGGGCATACAGCAGGATGCCGACCAGCACGATATCGGTCTGTAAAAACTCACGCGCGTTCATGGTCATATAGCCAATCCCGGACTGGGCGGAGATGGTTTCGGCGACAATCAGCAGCACCCAGACCAGACCTAAAGAAAAGCGCAGACCGACCAGAATTGAAGGCATTGCACCCGGCAAGATAATTTCCTTATACAGCTGCCAGCGGCTCAGGCCGTAGTTTTTGCCCATTTCAATCAGCTGTGGATCGACCGAGCGAATACCATGATAGGTGTTGATGTAAATCGGGAAGAACACGCCAATCGCAACCAGAAATAATTTGGCTGTTTCATCAATCCCGAACCAGAGAATCACCAGCGGAATCAGCGCCAAAGCCGGAATATTGCGGATCATCTGCAAGGTGGTGTCCAGCAGGGTCGAGGCGGTTTTGGAGGAGCCATTTAACAGACCCAGCAGCAGGCCCAAACCACCGCCAATCAACAAGCCGAGGAGGGCACGTCCGGCACTGACCTGAACGTGCTGCCACAGCTCGCCACTGACCAGTAAGCCCCAGAAGGCACTAACCACTGCCGTTGGTGCCGGTAAAATCCGGCTTTCCAGCAGGCCGGTACTTGAGGCCAGTTGCCAGAAAGCAATCAGTAATAATGGCACCAGCCAGGGCAGCACCCGCTGCCCAAATGATGTTCCACGTGAAACTTTGGCCTCTGCCAGCTGCTCCAGGGAAATGGTTTTACTCATCAGGCCGGCTCCTTCAGCTGTTTGCTCGCCTGGCTGTCTGCGGCGACATAGTTATTCGCAACAATTTCCCCAAAAGGACCGGTCAAATTCGGTTGTGCCAGTTTCTTGCGGGTTTCCAGCGGCAACAGCGGGAACACCAGTTCGGCAAAACGGATGGATTCTTCCAGATGCGGATAGCCGGAGAAAATAAAGGTGCTAATACCCAGGTCGGCATATTCCTGAATACGGGCCGCCACTGTTTCAGGGTCACCGACCAGTGCCGTACCGGCTCCACCACGTACCAGGCCTACGCCTGCCCAAAGATTTGGGGAGACTTCCAGTTTGCTGCGATCGCCATTGTGCAGTTCAGCCATACGGCGCTGACCGACGGAATCCATCGCTTTAAACTTGGCCTGTGCTGCGGCAATGGTGGCATCATCGACATACTGGATCAGCGCGTTGGCTGCTTGCCAGGCTTGCTCATTGGTTTCACGTACAATCACATGCAGACGGATGCCATAGTTTAGACTGCGGCCTTTGGCCGCGGCTTTGGCACGTACCGTTTCAATTTTTTCTTTTACTGCTGCCGGCGGTTCGCCCCAGGTTAAATAGGTGTCGACCTGATCGGTGGCCAGCTCAATGGCTGCATCGGAAGAGCCACCAAACCAGAGCGGTGGATATGGTTGCTGGACTGGTGGATAGAGCAGCTTGGCTTCATCGACCTGTAAACGTTCGCCGTGGAAGCTGAACGATTCACCTGTATGCGAGCGGGTTAAAATTTCACGCCAGATGGTGGTGTATTCCGCAGCCGTTTGATAACGCGTGGCATGATCTTCATAGACACCATCACCTTTCAGTTCCTGTTCATCACCACCCGTGACCAGATTCAGCAATACCCGGCCGCCAGATAAACGGTCAAACGTCGCCGCCATACGCGCTGCTAAAGCCGGTGTGGTCACGCCTGGACGCAAGGCCACCAGAAATTTCAGGTTCTGGGTCGCATCAATTAAACTGGCTGCAGTAATCCACGGATCTTCGCAAGAACGGCCGGTTGGAATCAGCACACCTTCATAACCTAAATTGTCCACTGCCACCGCAATCTGTTTCATATAGGCATGATCGACCTGACGGCCACCTTTGCTGGTACCTAAATAACGACTGTCACCATGGGTGGGAATAAACCAGAAAATTTTCATATTATCGTCCTTTATTTCAATGGGATTACTCGGTCATCAATCTGCAGTTGGAGCCGTCCAGACAATGGGCTGGACCTCAATCGGTTTTGGAATCAGCTTGAGCTGATAGAACTGGTCAGCAATTTTCTGCTGAGCCTGAATGACCGTCGGATTTAAGCTTTGAATCGGTGATGGTTTCAGGCGGCGGTCAAAGGCGTTTTTGGCGACCGCCGGGTCCAGGCCGGTATTTTTCTGATAAATTTCTAGGGCCTGAGACTGGTGTTTAACAATCCACTGATCCGCGGCATTCAGGGCCGTCAGAAAGCCGGTGGTGGCCTGTGGATGTGCGGCAATAAATTTGGGATTGGCCACATAAAACGAATAGGTCTGGTCAAACTCACCGGTCTTGATCAGCGGGCGGGCCTGTCCATGCAGTTCAGCCGCAGACAGGAACGGGTCCCAGATGGCCCAGGCATCAATCGACTGCTTGTCAAAGGCAGCACGTGCATCGGCCGGTGGCAGCCAGATTGGCTGAATATCTGACCAGTTCAAGTTGGCTTTGGCCAGCACTTTGGCCAGAAATTCATGGGCATTGGAGCCTTTTTGCAGGGCAATACGTTTGCCTTTTAAATCCTGCAGGGTCTGTATGGCACTTTGCTGCGGCACCACTAAGGCCAGCGAATGGTCGGCATAGACTTCATAGCCGACATAGTTCAGCTCCTTGCCAGCCGCCTGGGCAAAAATGGGCGGGGTATTCCCCACTGAACCATAATCGACTGCGCCAACGGCCAGGGCTTCCAGCATTTGGGGTCCGGCCGGAAATTCTTTCCATTCAATTTTGGCTTGTGGGAACTGCTGTTCCAGCAGTTTTTCATCACGTGCCACCAGTAAATTTAAGGAAGATTTCTGGTAGCCAATAGAAATGGTTTTCACCGCCTGTTCAGTTGAGTTGTTGTCTGTTACCGCCTTGTGGGCTTCCGGTTTCTGGCAGCCGCTGAGACCCAGTCCCAGCGTGGAAATGCCCAGCAGCGCCCAGGTTGTTAATTTACGCATCTTTTATTCCTCATTCTTGTTGTGTCGACTGCGTATTCAGCAGGGCCGCCTGAATCTGAATTTGCTGTGGAATCAGCTTTTGCTGATAAAAGGCATCAGCTACATATTGCTGTTCTTTGGCCACGTCACTAGAGATGGCCTGTACGCCAAAGCCCATACGGGAAATTGAAGTTTTTAAGACCTCGACATCCAGGCCGGTCGGTTTTTGCAGCAGTTGAGCCGCTTCATCCTGATGCTGGACCACCCATTGTGTGGTGCTGTTCAAGCTTTGCACCACGGTGTCTAGAACCTGCGGATGCTGCTCGGCAAACTGACGATCCGCCAGATAGAACTGATGGTTGCTGACCAGATTTTCGCCGGTGGCAATGACCCGTGCGCCAATCTGATGTTCGGCTGCGGCAAAGAATGGGTCCCAGATCACCCAGGCATCCACCGAACCACGTTCAAAGGCTGCGCGGGCATCGGATGGGGGTAAATACACCACTTGAATATCGTGCAGGCTAAGCTGGTTGGCTGCTAACAGCTTCAGCAGCAGATAATGCACATTGGAGCCTTTGTTCAGAGCAATGCGTTTGCCTTTTAAATCCTGCACTGACTGAATGGCCGAGTCTTTAGGCACAATTAAGGCCTCAGCTAGCGGAGCTTTAGGCTGGTTGGCCACATAAACCAGTTTGGAATTGGCCGCTTGGGCAAAAATGGGCGGTGCTTCGCCCGCTTCACCAAAGGCCACACTGCCGACATTTAAACCTTCCAATAATTGCGGGCCGGCTGGAAATTCTACCCATTTCACCTGTACACCCTGGGCTTTTAAGGCCTGTTCCAGTTCACCGCGTTCTTTGACAATTGGTAAAATGCCGTATTTCTGGAAACCAATATTCAGGGTAATGTTGTCCGCGTCTTTGGGGCTGCTACAGGCAGTCATGAACATGGCACCCGCCACCACGGCAGATAAAATAGCGCTTTGAGTTGAAAAAATACGGCGTAGGCTGCTCATGAAAATACCTGCTCTCGGAAATTAAAAAAATTCAAAAGTGGAGAATGAGAGCTACCTTAAAGATTTTTCTTTTTCGAAAAAAATAACAAATCAGGAATTTCTAATCAGGAAAAAAGATAAATAAAGATGTGCAAATCTTATGCATAAATCTGATTTATAAAATGGATAATCTATTAAAAGTTAAAATATTAAGTATTTGTATTTAAAATATTTTTATTAAATTGAAGGCGCAGGAATAAGCTTATACTAATTCCTGCTAATACCAGATGCAGCAGAATTGGGCCAGCTGCAGATAAGCATATGCCAAATTGAGCTAAAGCCGGCCTTGAACAGACTAGGTGAGTGACTTTTTACAGACCAGTGAATTACGCTGGTAGTTGTATAAGGCTTGGCGGGCATTCGGTAAGTCATCGACACTGGCCGGCTCAAAGCCCTGTTCCAGAAACCAGTGCGCAGTGCGGGTGGTCAGAATAAACAGCTGCTGAATACCAAGGCTACGGGCTTTATCTTCCAGATAATGCAGAATCTGGCTGCCACGATTGGATTTACGATAGGCCGGATGTACCGCCACGCAGGCAATTTCCGCCGAGCGCAGTTCATTGTCGCTGACCGGTAGCGGATACAGTGCCGCACAGGCCAGAATGGTGCCATCACGTTCAATCACCGCAAACTGTTCAATTTCATTTTCCAGCCGTTCCCGCGAACGGTAGACCAGCACACCTTCTTCTTCCAGCGGGCGCAGCAGGCTGATGAGACCGCCGACATCCTGAATATTGGCGGTGCGCACTTCTTCATAATGCGCATCGGTAATCATGGTGCCGGCACCATCGCGGGTAAACAGCTCTTCCAGTAGTGCGCCATCAGAGGCATAGGAAATCAGATGTACGCGATTGACGCCCTGAGTGGCAGCATCCTGTGCACCGCGTAAATGCAGGGCCATTTCCGGCTGGCTGGCCTGATACAGACCAATATAATGATTGAGCTGGGATGGGCGGATTTCACGTTGCAGCTGACCCTGTTCATTCAGTAAACCCTGCTGTTTGCCCAAGAAAATCAGCTTGTCGGCTTGCAGGCGAATCGCGGTTTTGGTGGCGACTTCTTCAGCCAGTAAATTAAACACTTCGCCCGTCGTGGAATAGCCGGTCGGACCGAGCACGACAATATTATGATTGTCCAGATGACGCTGAATGGCATCGGTATCGACACTGCGCACTTCGCCGGTCAGCTGGAAATCAACCCCATTACGAATACCATAGGGCTTGGCGGTAATAAAATTGCCCGAGACTACATCAATGCGGGCGCCGTACATCGGCGAGTTGGCCAGTCCCATCGACAGCAGGGCTTCAATTTGCAGGCGAATTGAACCGACCGCATTCATGACACAGCTTAACGATTCGCGCGTGGTAATGCGGCGCTGCTGATGAAACGGGGTGTCGATTTGGCTGGCCTGTAAATTCTGGTTAATCTGCGGACGGGCACCATGCACCAGCACTAGCCGGATGCCCAGCGAATGCAGCAGGGCAATATCATGAATAATATGCTGGAAATTGTCATGCAGGACTGCTTCACCATCAAACATCAGCACGAAGGTTTTGTTGCGATGGGCATTGATATAAGGCGCAGAATGTCGAAACCAGTGCACATATTGCAAAGTTGTGCTGTGTGATGTTTCGGTAGAATTCAGGTGCATGCCGGTCTCAATCAAGCAAAAGTCTTATAGTGGATTCTAATCAAAAAATACCGGGGCGTAAGCTGAAAAAATAAAAAAACACCTGAACGGGGTGGTTCAGGTGTAAAGAGGGAAGGGTTAATAACTGCTAATTGAAATCTACTTATTTCTATATTATTATATACAAATGAGTAGATATGTTAGTATTGGCGTTGCAGCTAAAACACTGGGTGTTTCCATCCAAACCCTAAGAAGATGGGATGAGGAAGGCACTTTAGTCGCAGATAGAACCCCAAAAAATCACAGACGTTACG